>NZ_VIRJ01000020.1:0-175329 GCF_006874435.1 Microbispora sp. KK1-11
AGGGCCAGATCTTCGTGAAGGGCGAGGTCATCAAGACCGTCCCCGAGTCACAGATCGTCGAGACCCTCATCGAGCAGGCCCTGCGCCTCGCCGAGGAGATGGGCGTCGACGTCGACCTCGACGACGAGGCCGCGGGGACGGAGGTGATCGTCCAGTAGCGCGACGACCCACCCCCGCCACGACCTGCCCCTGCCGCGATCCGCTCCCGGCACGGCCTAACCGGCACGGCCTAGCCGACGCGGCCTACCCGGCGCGGGCCTCGGACCGCCGGGCGACGGCCTGCGACGCGGCGTGCCCCACGCGGCGCAGCGCCCGTGAGACGGCGGGGACGTCGAGGCCGCCGGCGGGCCCGGCCACGGCGATGGCCGCGGCGACGCGTCGTCCCGGTCCCCACACCGGGACGGCGAGGCTGGCGACGCCGGGACGGCAGCCGCCCAGTTCCGCGGCGATGCCCGTCCTGCGCACCCGGCCGAGGTCCTGCCGGAGCCCGTCCGGTCCGGCCACGAGCGGGCCGTCGGCGAAGGCGAGCAGCACCCTGCCCATCGCCGTGCCGCCGGGAGGGGTGACCGACCCCACCCTGATCGGCAGGTGCACGCCGTGGTGGCCGTGCAGCCGTTCCAGGCACAGGACGCCGCCGTCCCAGGGCACGCCGAGCAGCACCGCGTGGTTCGTCACGCGGTACAGGTCCAGCAGGTACGGCAGCAGCCGGTCGCGCAGCGCGGACGGGCGAATCCCGGACGCCTGGACGGCGAGGTCGCGGATGCGCTCGCCGAGCCGGTAGCCGTTCAGGTGCCGGTCGGCCAGCCGCAGGTCGGCCAGCAGCCCGAGGATGCGATGGACCGTCGACCGGGGCAGCCCGGTGCGCCGGGCCACCTCGGCGGCGCCGATCCAGCCCTGCGCGGGCAGTGCGCCGAGAATGAGGTATGACTTCTCCACGGCGCCGGACGCGCCGCGGGCGGCCCCCGCGTCCACCATGAGTCTCCCACCGCTCATCCGGCCCGGCGCGGCGTGCGTATCAGGACCGCCACCAGCACCAGGGCGATCCCGACGAACACAGTGGCGAACAGGAACGCCGTCCCCATCGCCTGCGCGAGCGCCTGGGCGTGATCCGAGGTGCGGGCCTGGCGCAGGCTCGTGCCGTACACGGTCACGAGGACGGCCAGGCCCAGCGAGCCGCCGATCTGCTGCATGGTCTGCATGATCCCCGACGCGGCGCCGGCGTCCGCGGGCCCCACACCGGCGAGGATCGTCGCGTTCAGCGGCATCAGGAACGCGCCGATGCCGACGCCGAACATCAGGATCGGCACCAGCAGGTGCGGGCTGTACGGCGTGCCGGCGTCCAGACGCGACAGCCAGAACGCGGCGCCGACGACGAGCAGCAGCCCGGTGACGATGAGCGGCATCGCCCCGGTGCGCGGCAGCAGCCGGGGGGTGAACCGGGAGGTGACGAACGTGCCGAGCGACATCGGCAGGAACGCCAGCCCGGTCGCGAGCGCGCCGAATCCCAGCACGTCCTGCAGGAACTGCGACACGAAGAACAGCACGCTGAACAGGCAGGCCATGGTCAGCAGCACGGTCGCGTAGCCGGTCGCGCGGTTCCGGTCGTGAAACAGCCGCAGGGGCATCGTCGGGTGCGCCACCCGCACCTGCACCACCACGAAGACGGCCAGCAGCACGAGCGCTACGGCGAACGCGCCGATCGTCACCCCGTCGTCCCAGCCGGTGGAGGCGGCCCGGATGAAGCCGTACACGAGGGCGGCCATGCCGGCCGTCCCGCTCAGCGCGCCGGCCAGGTCGAGCCGCCCGGCGCCCCGCCGCGGCTCCGTGACGAACAGCGGGGTGAGCACCGCCACCGCGACCCCGAACGGCACGTTGACGAACAGCACCCAGCGCCAGGAGGTCCACTCGGTGACCACCCCGCCGAGGATCATGCCGAGCGTCTGACCCAGCCCGGCTGCGGTCGCGTAGACCGCCAGCGCCCGGTTGCGCGGGGCGCCCTCGGCGAAGTTCGTGATCAGCAGCGACATCGCGCCGGGCGAGGCCAGCGCGGCGCCGACGCCCTGCACCGCCCGTGCCGCGAGCAGCTGCCAGGAGGTGACGGCCATGCCGCCGAGCAGCGAGCTGATCGTGAACAGCACGACGCCGGCGACGAACACCCGGCGGCGGCCGAACAGGTCTCCCGCCCGGCCGCCGAGCAGCAGCAGGCCGCCGAACGTGAGCATGTATGAGCTGAGCACCCATGACAGGGCCGTGGGCGTGAAGTGGAGACCGGCCTGGATCTTCGGAAGGGCGATCGTCATCACGTTGTTGTCGACGATGATCATCATGTAGCAGGTGACGATCAGCGCGAGGACGACGCCGGGGCGGTGGCCGTATCTGGGCGGAGCCTGCGCGGGCGGGGCCGCGGTGGAAGATGCGGACATGGGGCTTCAGTTCTCTCGTGAGCGGGTTCTTTCCCTGACGACCATGGGCAGCCGCCGGGGCTGGAGCATCGGAGACCGGGCCGGGCGGATCGTCTCGCCGGGCGCCGGGTGGAGACTCCACCGCCGCACGAGCGCGGCCATGAAGATCATCATCTCCTCCCAGGCGAACGGCTCGCCGATGCAGCTCCGGTTGCCGGCGCCGAAAGGCAGGTAGGAGATGCGCGGGATGCGCGCTCCCGCGTCCCCGGCCCAGCGGTCCGGGTCGAACCGGTCCGGCTCGGGGTACACGGCCGGGTCGCGCTGGACGGCGTGGACGGAGAACAGCACGTGGCTGCCGGCCGGGACCAGGTGGCCGCCGAGGTCGACGTCGGCCACCGCCCGCCGGGTGAAGAGCCAGGCGGGCGGATAGAGCCGCAGCCCCTCGGTGAGCACCCGGCGCAGGTAGCCGAGCTCGTCCAGCGCCTCGTGGCCGAGCGGCCGGGCGTCCAGGACCTCGCCGACCTCGGCGGCGAGCCTCTCCTGGACGTCCCTGTGCGTGCTGAGCAGGTGGCAGGTCCAGCTCAGGACGTCCCGCGCCGTCTCGACGCCGCCCAGGAACAGCGCCATCGCCTCGTCGTGGATCTGCCGGTCGCTCAGGTGCGGGCGGGCCTGCAGCAGCATCGCCATGAGGTCCCCGTCACCGGTCCCGCCGTCCGCCCCGCGCGCCTCGTACTCCGCGATGACCCCGCTGAGGGTCTCGTCGAGGCGGCGGCGGGCCCGCTCGAACCGGCGGTTGCCGGGGGTGGGCAGCCGTTCCAGCCAGCCCACGGGGAAGGCGATCCGCCTGGTGACGCCCTTGAGCAGCACGGGAAGCGACTCCTCCACGGCGACGGCGACCGTGTCGCCGAGCCCGGAGGAGAACAGCGCCCGGCACACGACGGCGACCGCGAAGGCGTGGATCTCCAGGTCGAGGTCCACGGTCTGGCCGTCCCGCCACGCGCCGACGCGCTGTTCCGCGGCCTCTCGCATCTGCTCGGCGTACGCGGCGACGCGCCGGTGGTGGAACGCCGGCTGCACGAGCCGGCGGTGCGCCATGTGCTGCGGCTCCCTGGAGTTGAGCAGGCCCTCGCCGAGGAACGGCGCCGACTTCTCGAACGCCACGCCCTTCTCGAGCTTGCGAACGTCCTTCGTGAGGATCTGGTGGGTCAGCGCCGGGTCGTTCACCACGTAGGCCCGGATCGGTCCGAGGCCGATCGTCACGACGGGGCCGTGGCCGCGCAGCGACTCGAAGAAGCCGCGGGGGTCGTTCAGCATCCGGTGGAGGTGACCGAACAGCGGCGCGCCGCCGGGGGCCGGCCTCACCTCGGGCAGGGTGGCGGTCATCGTCCTCATCTCCTCAGGCGACTGGGGGGTCGGTGCCGTCCGGGCGGACGCCGGCGGCACGCGGGTGGCGCTGCGGGCGGTCAGTGCGTGCGGGCCACGACGAACTCGGCCAGCCCGGCGAGCTCGGCGGCGGCCACGGGATCGACGGTCACGCGGTCGAGGGTCCTCAGGGCGGCGTCCAGATGGCGCGCCGCGCGCTCCGCCGCGAACGCCCGGCCCCCCGCTTCGGCGATCAGGGCGGCCGCCTCGGCGAGCCGCGGCACCGGCGCGTCGAGGAGGGCGGCCAGCCGGCCGGACCGGTCGGCCGCCAGCGCCGCGACCACCGGGAGCGTCTTCTTGCGCCGGCGCAGGTCGTTGTGGACCGGCTTGCCGGTGACCTCCGGGTCGCCCCAGATGCCGAGCAGGTCGTCGACCGCCTGGAACGCCAGGCCGAGCTCGCGTCCCATGCCGGTCACGGCCGCGACCGTCTCGGGCGAAGCCCCGGCGAGCACGGCCCCGAGCCCCGCGGCACAGCCGAGCAGCGAGCCCGTCTTTCCGGCGGCCATCGCCAGGTACTCGTCCACGCCCACCGCGCCGGGGCCCGACCACGGGCGCCCTTCGAACGCGAGGTCGGCGGCCTGCCCGTTGGCCAGATCGAGCAGCGCGCGGGACAGCAGGCGCACGGCCGCCGGTTCTGTGCCGGGGGCGGCGTTCGCGAGCGTGTCCATGGCGAGGCCCAGCATGGCGTCGCCGGCCAGCACCGCCGCCCCCACGCCGTACGCCTTCCAGACGGTGTCGCGGTGCCGCCGCCGCTCGTCGCCGTCCATCACGTCGTCGTGCACGAGCGAGAAGCCGTGGACCAGCTCGACCGCCACCGCCCCGGCGACCGCCGCCTCGGCCGGGGCGCCGAGTGCCTGCGCGGTGAGCAGCGAAAGGGCCTGGCGCATCCCCTTGCCGCCGTCGCCGGGGACGGCGTTGCCTGCGACGTCCGTCCAGCCGAAGGCGTAGGCGGTCATCCGCCCAGCCCACGGGTCCAGCCGTCCGACGGCCTCCCGCAGGGCCGGCAGCACGAGCGTGCGGCAGCGGCCGAGCGTGCCGACCGCGCTGTCCGCGGAGACCGTCACAGCGCCCCCACCCTGCTCCGGGCGCGGCGCACCGGCGTCATCAGCAGCCTCCCGGTGCCGAGCGAGGCCTTGGGCACCGCGGTCTGCGGTGCGCTGCCGCCCGCCGGGCGCAGCCGCCAGCGGGAGGCGATGGTCGCGAGCGTGAGAGTGGTCTCCGCCTGGCCGAAGCCGTCGCCGATGCACTTGCGGCTGCCCGCGCTGAACGGGACCATCGCACCGCGCGGCACGTGCTTGGCCCGCTCCGGCAGCCAGCGGTCCGGGTCGAACCGGTCCGGGTCCTCGAACACGCCCGGGTTGCGGCCCAGCGCGTACGGGCTGTACATGACCGTCGTGCCCGGGCTCAGCCGCGTCCCCGCCAGCTCCGTCTCCTCGGTGGTGACGCGGGTGAGCAGCCAGGCCGGGGGATACATGCGGAGGGTCTCGTTGAGCACCCGCCAGGTGTAGTCGAGCCGCGGCAGGTCCTCGAAGGCCGGCAGGCGGCCGCCGAGCACCTCGTCCACCTCCGCGTGCAGGCGCTCCTCGATCTCCGGGTGCCGCGCCAGCAGGTGGAGGACCCAGGCCATGGTGTTGCCCGTCGTCTCCGTGCCGCCGATGAGCAGGGTCATGACCTGGTCGTAGACCTCCTCGTCGGTCAGTCCCTCGCCGGTGCGCTCGTCCCGGGCGTTGACGAGGATCGACAGCAGATCGCCACGGTCGGTCCCGGCCCGGCGTGCGTCCTCGATGGTCTCCGCGATGACCGCGTGCATGCGGGCGCGCACCCGTTCGAAGCGGCGGTTGCCCGGGGTGGGGAGGCGCTCCTGCCAGCCGAGCGGCGCCACCATCCGCTTGTAGACGCCGCGCATGATGATCGGCATGCAGTACGCGACCTCGGGGACGGCCCGCTCGCCCACTGTGGTGGCGAACATGGTCCGCGCGGTGATGCGGAGGGTGAGCGCGTGCATCGCGTCGCTCACGTCGAACGGCTCGCCCTCCCGCCACGCGCCGACGACCTCGTCGATCTCCTCGGCCATCAGGGCGACGTACCCGGGCATGCGGCTGTGGTGGAAGGCCGGCTGGAGCATTCTGCGCTGCACCCGGTGGTCCTCCCATTCGGAGGCGACCAGGCCGTTGCCGACGAGCAGCCGGGCCTTCTCGAAGAGCGGGCCGCCCTTGTCGAACGTCCGCGACCGCTGCAGCATCCACATCACCACGTCGGGGTGGCAGGCGAGATACGCCTTACGAGGGCCCAGCCGGACCTCCACCAGGTCGCCGCGCGGCGGAAGCGCGGAGAGGAACTCCAGCGGCCGGCGCCACAGGTGGACGGCGTGCCCGAGGACCGGGAGGGCGCCCGGCGCCACGACGAACCGGTAGGAGGGTCGCGCCGGCTCATGCCGGGCGGAGGTGACCGGACAGTCCTGGCCCGGGTTCTCGGCGGCCGGGCGCGGCTCGGGGACGGTCATGCGGCGCTCCCCTCGGGGCTGTGGGGCTCCGATCGGAACCTCGTGACGGGGGCGTGCAGGTCGACCCAGCCCGAGGTGGTGCCGTCCCAGACGGAGCCGTCCCCGAAGTAGCGCGGGGTGAGGTACTCGAACTCCTGGCTGCCGCCCATCATGTGGTCGAGGGCGCTCAGGTAGGTCCGCACGTCCGCCCGCTCGCCCAGCGGGCCCTCCAGCACGGCGTCGCGGGCCGCGATGTAGGCCCTCTCGTGACGTTCGACGAGCTCGCACAGCCGGTCGACGGCCTGCTGGAGGCCGAGGCCCTCCCGCTCGATCAGGACCCGGACCACCGTCATCTTGTCGTCCTGCGCGTGCTCCTTCCGCCACGACAGCAGGTCGTTGATGATGATCATCTGACGCCGGCAGTGCAGGTGGACCTCGCCGAGCCGCGGGATCAGGTCGGTCATGTCGACGCCCGCGCCGTACTCGGTCATGAGCTCGATGAAGTCGCAGCCGAAGCTCTCCATCCGCACGGCCAGGCAGCTCTCGTAGTCGGGCACCTCGTTGACGAGCTTCGCCCGGATCTCGGCGGTGCAGCCGTGCAGGAACGCGTCGAGGCTCGCGGCGAACCGCCGCACCTGTCCCGCACTGAGTCCCGGGCTGATCCGCCGCCACAGGTCCTTGCCCGCCCTCACGTACGGGTCGTCGGTCCGTGTGCCGGTAGCGCCGTTGAAGTCGGCCAGGATGGCCGCGAAGGCCTCCCGCGCCCGGCCGTCGCTCGCGCCGAGGGCGGAGCGATCGGAGACGAAGCTGTCGATGACGGTGACGTACTGGTACCAGTCGGCGATGTCCCTGGCGCGCTGCTCAATGGCGTACGGCACCGTCAGCGGCCCGTACAGCCCGTTGCGCTGCCGGAGGAAGAAGAGCAGGTGCTCCTCGCCGGCGAAGCACTCGCCCAGCATCGTCCGCACCCAGCCGTTGGAGGCGAACTCGATCTGCGCGGCGTTGGGATGGTAGGCGAACGGCAGCAGCCGCGGCAGCTCGGGAAGGAAGAACTCGGTCGGGCTCGCCTCCGCCGGAGGCGAGCCGGCCTCCGTCAGAGGCGATTGCGCGTGGAGAACGTGGCCCATGGCTACTCCCGGGAATTGTCATTCCGGCGCGCCGGAAAATGCCCGATGCCGGGCGGAAAGGCATGCGTGAACCGGCCGATCGTCAGGCGCGAACAAATACGGGTGCATTCAGGGCGTCACTCTAAATGCGCCATTCGCGCCATGTCAACATTCCCTACTGGCTTAGTAGGTTGCGAGCTGAAATCCGCTGTTCAGCGCGATACGGGAGAGCCGAAGTCCGCTTAGCTTAGGCTCGCCATCTCAGTCGGACAACAGAGAACAAAGGTTATATTAACGGACATATTCTCGGCGGCTCGGACTGGCCGGCGACTGCAAGGCAGGGATGACGCGGGCTAAGCTAAGCGGGAATTCTCCCCCCGAAACCGTGAGCTAGGCCGTTGTCATGCCGTCCGAAACGATCCTGGAAAGGCGTCCGAGGACGCGTATTCCCGGCTCGGGAGACGCGTTTCCGGCCGGCCCCGCCGCCTCGGCGGCGGCCCGGGAAACGAGCCCGCCGATCGCGCGATGCGCGAGCAGGTAGCCATAAATCTCCTGCCGCACCATCTCGGGGCTGTGCGAGCGCAGCACGCGTCCGGGGCCGCGCAGCAGGCCGTTGAGCTCGTCGCGCCCGGCGCGGCGTGCGGCCCACTCGTGGTGCGCCCGGGCGAGCGCCTCCGCGGGCGCAGCGGCGGGATCGGTGATGGTGGTGACCAGGGTCACGCGCTCGCCGCCCGGCGTCTCGTACTCCAGGGCGCGCACGAGCGCGGCGCCCGCCTCGCCGGGGTCCCCGGGCGGCACGTGGCCCGCCGACGCGGCCCGCACCAGCGCGTCGCGGGCCTCGCCGCCGACGTCGGGATCGACCAGCACCGCGGTGGCGGACCCGTCGTCGTGGGCGGCGACGACCGCAAGCGGCAGCCCGGCGGGGACGCGCCACAGCAGCTGCGCGCCCGTCCGGGCCGCGCCGCACCAGTCGGGCCAGCCGAAGAAGTCGGTCCCCGCGATGAGCAGCCAGTCGCCGCCGAGCCGTGGATAGAGCCTGCGGGCCAGCGTCCGCACGTTCTCCCCCTGGCCTCCGATCTCCGCGGCGACGACGGTGCGGGAGGCGGACTCGGTCACCGTCACGAGGCGGATCCGGGGCAGCGCGGAGACCCCGCCGTCCAGCACGCCGTAGCCGAACTCCGCGACGTTCTCCTTGGAGTCGGGGGCGTCCCAGTCGACCGCGTCGAGCCCGGCGATCCGCCATGGGCCGAGGAAGGCGCCCGGGACGGCCGGGTCCGCGACGGGCACGGCCACCCGGGCGAACAACGCGCGCAGCGGCTCGTGGCCCAGCCGCCTGCGCGCCTGGGTGATGCCGCCGGAGGTGGGCCGCTCACGCCGCGGATCCCAGCAGCCCCAGGAGGAGAAGGTGTCGATCAGGCGTCCGGCGACGTCCTCGTAGTCGCCGTCAGGGAACAGCGCCATCCCCATGGCGAAGTAGACCATGAGATACGGCGGCAGCTTGCCGTCCGACCTCCGGGCCTGCCGTCCCGTCTCCAGCAGCGCCCGGTCGACGGTCTCCCGGGGGATGGACGCCGCCACGACGCCGATCGACAGCCAGTCCGGGAGCCGCCCGTCCGCGTCACGCCTCATATGCGGACTGTAGAACACGGGACGCCGGGCCTCACCCCGGGCCGCCCACGCCTTTCCCCGCCCGGGTGCGCGGCCGCCTCCTCCCGAGTCGTCAGGAGAGTCGTCCGGGTCGACGGTCAGGGATGAGCGGTGAACCGGCCGAAGCGGCCCCGGTGATACAGCAGAGGGCGACCCGGGCCGCCTACGTCGGCCTCGGCGACCAGTCCCACGACGAGGATGTGGTCGCCCACTTCGACCGTCTCGTACGGCAGGCAGATCAGATGCGCGGCCACGCCCTCAAGCAGCGGCGCGCCGAGCGGCCCGGGACGCCACCGGGTGGGCTCGGCGAACCGGTCGACGCCCTTGCGCGCGAAGCGGGCGGCGAGCTCGGCCTGGTCGCTGGCCAGGACGTTCACCGCGAAGTGATCCGCCGAGCGAAGCGAAGGCCAGGTGGTCGACGCCTGGTCCACGTAGAAGGAGACAAGGGGCGGGTCCAGGCTGACCGAGGAGAACGAGGTGGCGGTCAGCCCGACGGGTACGCCGTCGCTCTGGGCGGTGATGACGACGACGCCCGCCGCGTGCATCGCGAGGGCACGCCTGAAGCCTTCGGCGTCCAGAGCAGGGGCGGGCAGAGTCTCCGTCATGGAAACCTCCGTGTCGGTCACAGCTGTCCGAGAGGGGCGGTCCGGCCATCGCGCGCCCTGGCTCATACCGCCGACGCTACGACTCCTCCGGACAGAAGTAAACATTTCCTACTAGATTTACATAGATATGCGGACGACGTCGAGGTGCTCCATGGCACGCTCTCGGCGCCGCCGTCCGGGCCGACGACGGGATGCCCGTCGTCGCGTGGGCCGGCTGATCGGGGGCAGATCGTCTCGAGGAAGTCACGGGCGCGCCTGAACATCCCCCGGCGGCACGTGGGAGAAATGCGGCGGTAACGCGACACGGCGATGATGGTCACGGTGCGCAGGCAGGCGATTATCCTGCGCCAGGAGATCCCGCGGGTGAGCGGCCCCCGGGCGTACGGCGCCGGGGCCGTGGGTCCCGGGCGGCGTGAGCGGCCGCGGACCGGCGGCATGACCGGGCGGCGTGAGCGGGAGGATGACGAGATGCGCCAGTTGACGGCACTCGACGCGCAGTTCCTGAGCGTGGAGTCGGCGACGACCGCGACCCATGTGGCGGGCGTCGCCATACTCGACCCGTCCACCTCGCCCTCCGGCGCCCTGACCAGGGATGCGCTGCTCGCGCTGCTGCGCGAGCGGCTGCACCTCGCCCCCCCGCTGCGGATGCGGCTGGCCGACGTGCCCTTCGGGCTCGACCGGCCGTACTGGCTGGACGACCCGGACGTGGACCTCGACGCGCACGTGCGCGAGACCACTCTCCCGGCGCCCGGCGGGGAACGGGAACTGGCGGCGTACGTGGCGGGCGTCCACGCGCGGCGGCTCGACCGCGGGCGGCCGCTGTGGGAGGCGCACCTGATCCACGGCCTGGAGGGCGGCCGCTGTGCCCTCTACACCAAGGTCCACCACTGTGCGATCGACGGCGTGTCGGGCTCGGAGATCCTGACCGCGTTGCTCGACCCGTCGCCGCAGCCGCGCCGCGTGGAGGCGCCCCCGGCCCCGGCGCCGGTGCAGCCGCCCGGGCTGCTCGCGATGCTCGCCGGGGCGATCACCCGGTCGATCGTCCAGCCGGTGGAGACGCTGTGCTCGCTCGCCCGCGCCGCCGCGGACCTGGACGCGATCCCGGTGGTGGCGGCGCTGCCCGACGCCCGGCTCGTGGCCCAGGCCGCCCGCGCGCTCGCGGGGGACGCGCGCCCGCTGCCCGAGACGCCGCCGCTGGTCGCGCCGCGCACGCCGTTCAACGGCCCGATCTCCGGGGAGCGGGAGGTCGCGCTCGGCTCGGTGCCGCTGACGGAGGTCAGGAGGGTGGCCAGGGCCTTCGGCATGGGCCCGAACGACGTGGTGATGACGCTGTGCGCCTCGGCGCTGCGGCGCTGGCTGCTCGCCCACGACGCGCTGCCCGACCGGCCGCTGGTGGCGGCCGTGCCGGTGGCGTTGCGCTCTCAGCGGTCGCCGGGCGCGGGCGGGTCGTCCCGGGACGCCGCGGACGGGCGGGTCGGCAACCGGATCTCGGCGATGATCACACCGCTGGCCACGGACGTCGCCTCCCCTCGGGAGCGCCTGGCCGCCGTCCGCTCGGCGCTGGCCGCCGCCAAGCGGCGCTTCGCCGTCTCCCATCGCACCTGGCTGGACGACGTGTGCGCGATGGTGCCGAACGCCTTCGCGGCGCTGGCCACGCCGGTGGTGTTCCGCCTCGCCGGGGTCGCGGGGGCGGGCGTCAACCTCATCGTGTCGAACGTGCCGGGCCCCCGCCTGCCGTTGTACCTGTGCGGCGCCCGGATGCTCGCCTACCACCCGCTGTCGGTGGTCACCGACGCCACCGGGGGGATCAGCATCACCTGCGCGTCGTACGACGGGCGGCTGGACTTCGGCGTCGTCGCCTGCCCGACCCGGTTGCCCGATGTCCGGAGCATGATCGGCCACCTGCGTGAGGCGATGGACGAGCTCCTGGCCCTGCTCGACGACTCCCCGGACGACCCGGACGACCCGGCCCCGCACGGCGACGCGGCTCCCGTACGGCCGCGGGAGGAGCGGGAGGAGATGGTGCCGGCCTGACCGCCCGGGTCGCGCCGGAGGCGCGCCGGGAAGGAGCACGGCCCTCGTCAGTGCAGGGCGTTGGCGATCAGTTCCGCGACCGCGTCGGGGTCGATGTGATGGCCGGTGAGCAGGCAGATGCTCTCCTGGTACAGCAGGACCGCGGCGAAGGTCGCGGCGGCGGCCTCCAGCCGGGCGGCGTCACCACGCCCGCCCGGCAGGGCGAGCTCCAGGGCGAACCTGGCCCTGCGGATGATCTCGGCGTTCAGGCGGCTCAGGCGCTCCCGAACGGACAGGTGGGTGTCGGCCTCGCGGAACAGGATGCGCCGCATCGCGGGGGACGCGCGCAGCGGCGGCCTGCGGGCGAGCCGCGACAGCGCGCCGGCCGCGTCACCGGGGACCGCCTCGACCTCCTCCTCGACCACCACGGTGCGCTCGTCCACCAGCGAGATCAGCACGTCGATCTTGCGGGGGAAGTAGTGGAAGACCAGGCCCTTGGGCACGCCGGCGAGTTCGGCGATGCGCGCGGTCGGCGTGGCCTCGTAGCCGCCGCCCGCGAACAGTTCCTCGGCGGCGTCGAGGATGCGGGTGCGGGCGTCGCCGTCGGGCGGCTGCTTCCTTCTCCGCGAGCGCGACCACGCCTTGGCGGTCTGGAGAGGGCTGTCCACGGTCCGAACCATAACCAGAGTGGGCGCCCCAACACCATGACGCGAGGGACAGGGCAGGCATACGCCCGACCGTGAGCGCGGAGCGCACGGCCGGGCGTATGTGAGCGCGCCGGCTCCCCGGCGGCGGTGGGAGGCACCGCCGGGGAGCCGGCGACGTGTTACCGGGAGCCGGCGTCAGTGGCCCGTGGCCTGCTCGGCGCCGAGGCCGGTGAGCGAGCGGACCTCGATCTCTGCGTACTTCGACGCGTTGTACTCCTTGCTCAGGATCGTGCCGAGGTAGCCGCACAGGAAGCCGATCGGGATCGAGAAGATGCCCGGGTTCGACAGCGGGATCAGGTGGAAGTCGGCGTCGGGGAACATCGCCGTCGGCGCGCCCGAGACGACCGGCGAGAAGATCACCAGCACCACGGCGGAGATCAGGCCGCCGTAGATGGCCGAGACCGCGCCCGCCGTGTTGAACCTCTTCCAGAACAGGCTGTAGAGGATCGCCGGCAGGTTGCCCGACGCGGCCACCGCGAAGGCCAGCGACACGAGGAACGCCACGTTGAGCGACTGGGCGAAGATGCTCAGCGCGATCGCGACCGCGCCGATCACGAACGCGGCGACGCGGGCGACCACGACCTCCTGGCGCTCGGTGGCGCCGCCCCGCTTGAACACGTGGGCGTACAGGTCGTGGGCGAAGCTGGAGGAGGACGCGAGGGTCAGGCCCGCGACCACCGCGAGGATCGTGGCGAACGCGACCGCCGCGATGACCGCCAGCAGGACCGTGCCGCCGACGTCGCCGAAGATGTCCTGGCCCACCTTCTGGGCGAGCAGCGGGGCCGCCGTGTTGCCGGCCTTGTCGGCCGCGGCGATCGTCTTCGAGCCCACCAGGGCCGCGGCGCCGAAGCCGAGCACCAGCGTCAGCAGGTAGAACACGCCGATGATGCCGATGCCCCACAGGACCGACTTGCGGGCGTCCCTGGCGGTGGGCACCGTGTAGAAGCGGATGAGGACGTGCGGCAGGCCCGCCGTGCCGAGCACCAGGGCCAGGCCGAGGCTGATCAGGTCGATCTTGCCCCAGGTCCCCTGGGTAGCGGTGCCGTACTTGAGGCCCGCGTTGAGGAAGGCGTCGCCCTTGCCGCTCTGGGTGGCGGCGTCGCCGAGCAGCCCGGACAGGTTGAAGCCGAACTTGCCGAGCACGAGCAGGGTGATCAGCGCGGCGCCGACCATCAGCATGACGGCCTTGACGATCTGCACCCAGGTGGTGCCCTTCATGCCGCCGAACACGACATAGATGATCATCAGCAGGCCGACCGCGATGATCGTCCAGATCTTGCCCGCCTGAGAGTGGACGCCGAGCAGCAGACCGACGAGCGCGCCCGCGCCGACCATCTGCGCGAGCAGATAGAAGATGCTGACGACGATCGTGGACACTCCGGCCGCCGTACGGACAGGGCGCGGCGACATCCGGAACGCCAGCACGTCGGCCATCGTGTACTTGCCGGAGTTGCGCATGAGCTCGGCGACGAGCAGCAGCGCCACCAGCCAGGCGACGAGGAAGCCGATCGAGTAGAGGAAGCCGTCGTAGCCGGACAGCGCGATGATGCCGGCGATGCCGAGGAACGACGCGGCCGACATGTAGTCGCCGCCGATCGCCAGGCCGTTCTGCAGACCGCTGAACGACCGGCCGCCCGCGTAGAAGTCCGCCGCGCTCTTGGTGTTGCGGCTGGCCCAGAACGTGATCGCCAGCGTGAGGGCGACGAAGACCAGGAAGAGGATCGTGGACAGCGTCTCGTGACTCACTTGGCGCCCTCCCCGACCTCGTCGCGGGTCTCGGTCCCGTCGCGCAGCTCGTCGGCGATCGGGTCGAGCTTGGCCGCCGCGTGCCGCGAGTACGCCCAGGCGATCAGGAACGTCGACACGAACTGCAGCACGCCGAAGACGAGGGCGACGTTGATGTTGCCGAACAACTTGGTGCCCATGAAGTCCCGGGCGAAGCCGGACAGCACCACGTAGAGCAGGTACCACACCAGGAAGGCGATGGTCATGGGGAAGACCCAGGACCGGAAGCGGCGGCGCAGCTCCTGGAACTGCTCACCCGCTTGTATACGTTCGTAGACCGATGGATCGTGCTGGACGGTCACAAGATCTCCTTCGGCAAGTGATCTGAATCACTTCAACGTAGGAGCGCGCCGTGTCCACCGACGAGTCCCGGGGGCCGCCGAGTCGCCCAGCCGTACCGCCCGCTCGTTCACATGGCGCATCCGTGCGACGAATGGTCGGTTGCACGCGCCGAGCGGTCACACACGCGTGACATGAAACGCCAGGCCGCCGCTGAACGCACGACTACATGAAACGCGGGCGCCAGTCGCCCCGGTCGACGTTCAGCGTCTCGGGCGTGTGCAGGCGGACCATCGTGCGCGCCACGCCGCGCGGCACCCGCGACGGCGTCAGCAGCGACACCACCACCATGACCGTGAACGACACGGGCACCGTCCAGGCCGCCGGCTCCGCCAGCAGCGACCCCGCCCAGCCGGTGTGCGGGCCGCCGATGATGGTGATCACGACCGCCGCGCAGGCCAGCCCTCCCCCGGCCAGCAGCCCGGCCATCGCCCCCGCCGTCGTCAGCCTGCGCCACCAGATGCCGAGCACGAGCAGCGGGCAGAACGACGAGGCGGCCACGGCGAACGCCAGCCCCACCACGGTCGCCACCGGCAGCGCCCTGGCCAGGCCCGCCAGCGCGAACGGCACGAGCACCGCGAGCACGGTCGCGACGCGGAACGCGCGCACCCCGCCGCGCAGGATGTCCTGCGCGATCACTCCGGCGACCGACACCGTCAGCCCCGACGAGGTCGACAGGAACGCCGCGAACGCCCCCGCGGTCACCAGCGCGGTCAGGAACTCGCCCACCGGCCCGCCGACCAGCCGCCCCGGCAGCGCGATGACCACGGTGTCGCTCTGCGGCATGCCGTAGACGTGGCCGAGGTAGCCGTACACCGCGGGCATCAGGTAGAAGGCGCCGAGCAGCGTCAGCACGACGAGCGTGGTGCGGCGGGCGGCCCGGCCGTCCGGGTTGGTGTAGAAGCGTACGAGCACGTGCGGCAGCCCCATCGTCCCGAGGAACGTCGCGAGGATCAGCGAGTACGTCTCGTAGACGGGGTGATCGCGGCCGTGGAGCGGCAGCACCCACTCGTCCCCGGGGGCGAGCCCGGGCCTTCCGTCCGACCACCAGGCCACCAGCATGAACGCCAGCGGCACCGCCAGCGCGGTCAGCTTCAGCCAGTACTGGAACGCCTGGACGAACGTGATCGACCGCATGCCGCCCGACAGCACGTTGGTCGCGACCACCACCGCCACCAGCAGGCTGCCCGTCCACGGCGGCGCCCCGGTGATCGTACGGAAGACCACCCCGGCGCTCTGGAACTGCGGCATGAGGTACAGCCAGCCGATCAGCACGACGAGCACGCTGGACAGCCGCCGCACCGCCATCGACTCCAGCCGCGCCTCGGCGAAGTCGGGCAGCGTGTAGGCCCCCGACCGCCGCAGCGGCGCCGACACCAGCACCAGCAGCACGAGGTAGCCGCCGGTCCAGCCGACCGGCAGCCACAGCATGTCCGCGCCGAAGGTGAGGATCAGCCCCGCGACGCCGAGGAAGGACGCCGCCGACAGGTACTCCCCGCCGATGGCCGAGGCGTTCCACAGGGGCGAGACCGTGCGGGAGGCGACGTAGAAGTCCGACGTGGTGCGCGACACCCGGATGCCGAACGCGCCGATGAGGACGGTCGCCAGCATCACCAGGACGACCGCGGCGATCTGGCTCACCGGCGCACCGTCCTCATCCCCCCACCGTCCTCATTGGCGTTCCACGAGGTCGGCGAAGTCGCGCTCGTTGCGCTCGGCCTGCCGCACGTACAGCCAGGCGCCACCGACGAGCGCCGGGTAGATCAGCCCGGCGAGCACGACCCACGGCAGCGGCAGGCCGAACAGCTCGGCCGCGCGCAGCTCCGGGGCCAGCAGGAACAGCAGCGGCAGCCCGCCCACGACGCAGGCGAGCAGGGTGCACACGAACAACGCCAGGCGGAACTGGGTCCGCACCAGGGAGCCCATGTAGACCTCGCCCAGCCGGGTCTGCTCGTCGATCTCACGGGTGAGCGGGTGCCGCGGCCTGCGCGCCGCCGCCGTGCGGGGGCTGGTCACCACCACCCTGCGGGGCTTCCCGGTCGTCGCCGCCCCTTCACCCTGCCCGCGCGCGCCGGTCGCCGCCGCCCTGCGGGGCTTGCCGGTCATCGCGCCCTCACCGGCCGCTCACCGGGTCTGGCCCCTGCGGGCCCGGCGGACGAGCAGGTCGCGCAGCTCCCGGGTGTGGCGGCGGCTCACCGGGATCTCGGTCTCCCCCACCCGCACCACGCACTTGCCCGAGTCGATGTGCAGCTCGTCGATGTGCTTGACCGCGACGAGGTGGCTGCGGTGGACGCGCAGGAACCCGGCCGACGCCCAGCGTTCCTCCAGCGTGGCCAGCGGGATGCGGACCAGGTGGCTGCCGGTCGCCGTGTGCAGCCGCGCGTAGTCGCCCTGCGCCTCGACGTAGCGCACCTCCGTGCTCGCCACGAACCGGGTGACGCCGCCCAGCTCGACCGGGATCGTGTCCGCCTGCGGCCCCTCCCCCGGCTCGCCGCGGCTGCCGCACACCCGGCGGATCGCCTCGGCGAGCCGCTCCGGCCGTACGGGCTTGAGCAGGTAGTCCTCGGCCTTCAGCTCGAAGGCGTCGACGGCGTGGTCCTCGTACGCCGTCACGAACACGATCTTCGGCGGCCGGGTGAACTGGGTCAGCAGCCGGCCCAGCACCACTCCGTCGAGCCCGCGCATGCGGATGTCGAGGAAGACCGCGTCCACCGGCCTGCCGTCCGCGATGGCGCGGTCGAGCAGCCGCAGCGCGGCGGCCCCGTCGCGGGCGGTGAGCACGTCGCCGATGCGGGGATCCGCGCGCAGCAGATAGGCGACGTCCTCCAGCGCGGGCTGCTCGTCGTCCACCGCCAGAACCCGCAGACCGCTCACGATCACCCCTTTCACCGACCGATCCCCTAGAGAGTGATGACCACAACGTCGGTAAGTCAACGCCTCCCGTTGTCACGAGACGGTGTCAGTGGAGGGAGACCCCGGGGTGATACTTGGGGACCCGCACGGTGACCTTGGTGCCGGCGCCCTCGCCGGTCTCCACGACGAGACCGTACTCGTCGCCGTAGACCTGGCGCAGCCGCTCGTCCACGTTGGCCACGCCGATCCCGCCCGCGCCCGAGCGGTCCTCGCCGGCGAGCACCCGCCGCAGCCGTTCGGGGTCCATGCCGACGCCGTCGTCCTCGACGGTGATGCCGCACTCCGCGCCCGCGTCCTCGGCGACGATCGTGATGCGGCCCACGCCCGGCTTGGCCTCCAGGCCGTGCCGTACGGCGTTCTCCACCAGCGGCTGCAGGCACAGGAACGGCACGGCCACGGGCAGCACCTCCGGCGCGATGCGCAGCGTGACCTGGAGCTGGTCGCCGAATCTGGCCCGCTCGAGCGTGAGGTAGCGGTCGATCGAACGCAGTTCCTCGGCGAGCGTGGTGAAGTCGCCGTGCCGCCGGAAGGAGTAGCGGGTGAAGTCGGCGAACTCCAGCAGCAGTTCCCTGGCCCGCTCGGGGTCGGTGCGGACGAACGACGCGATGGTGGTCAGCGAGTTGTAGATGAAGTGGGGCGAGATCTGCGCCCGCAGCGCCCGGACCTCCGCCTCCATCAGCATCGTCCGGGAGCGGTCGAGCTCGGCCAGCTCCAGCTGGGAGTCGACCCACCGCGCGACCTCCTGCGCCGCCCGCACGAGCCCCGCCGAGGCGTGGTCGCCGTACGCCGCGAGCGAGCCGACGACGCGGTCGTCGGTGGTGAGCGGGACGACGACGGCGTGCCTGACGGGGCACTCGGGCCGCGCGCAGTCGAGCGCGAGCACCTGGGTGCGGCCGTCCTTCAGCGTCTCCGCCGCGTGCTCGAACGCCTCGGCCGCGTGGTGGTCGCCCGCCCCGTCGTAGACGAGCAGCTCCTCGCCGTTGGTGATGGCGATGGCCGGGGAGCCGAGCAGCTCGCGCAGGTGCCGCGACGCCTTCAGCGCCCCGGCCTGGGTCAGCCCGGCGCGCAGCGGCGGCGCGGCCAGCGACGCGGTGTGCAGCGTCTCGAACGTCGCCCGCTCTGCGGGGCTGCTGCCGAGGTCGCGCCGGCCGCGCAGCACCCGCCACAGCACGACCGCCGGCACGGCGACGAGGACGGCGACGACGAGCGCGGTGACGACCGGTTCCACGCCGCCGCAGCCTACTCCCGAGCCGGGCGGGGACGACGCGCCCGGCCCGATGAACGGCGGGGCGGCGGGAGACCGGCGTCGGGACGGCCGGCGCGTGAGGCCGCCCGGCCGTCCTCCGCGCGACGGACCTACCGGGAAGCCGTCTCGTGGACGAAGGCGGCGACGGCCTCGCCCAGCTCGCGGCCGGCGTCCTCCTGCAGGAAGTGGCCGGCGCCGCCGATGACGGGGTGGTCGAGCCCGGCCGCGCCGCGCATGGACTTCTTCAGGATCGGCGCCATCCCGCCGGTGATGGGGTCGCGGTCGGAGAACGCGACGAGGAACGGCAGGTCGAGGGTGACGAGGGTCTGCCAGGCGGCGCGGTTGGCGGGAGCGGCCGGGTCGTCGGGGGTGATCGGCACCAGGCCCGGCATCGCCCGCGGCCCGGCCTTGAACTCCTCGGACGGGAACGGCGCGTCGTAGGCCCGCCGTACGGGCTCGGGCAGCTCGGTGACGCAGCCCGACTGGATGAACCGGGCGATGTCGAGCACGGGCGCCTTCTCGACGGCCTCCCGGAAGCGGTGCCACACCTCGGGCATCGGGATGTCGCCGGTCGGCAGGCCGGTGTTGGCGGCGACCACCCGGGCGAAGCGGCCGGTGTGCTCGGCGACGAGCCGCAGCCCGATCAGCCCGCCCCAGTCCTGACCGACCAGTGTCACGCCGCGCAGGTCGAGCGCGTCGAAGGCGAGCGATCGCACCCACTCCACGTGCCGGGCGTACGTGTGGTCCTCCGGGCGGGACGGCTTGTCCGACCGGCCGAAGCCCACCAGGTCGGGGGCGACGGCACGGCAGCCCGCCTCGGCCAGCACGGCCATCACATGCCGGTAGAGGAACGACCAGCTCGGCTCCCCGTGCAGCAGCAGCACCGGCGGGCCGTCCGCCGGGCCCGCCTCGACGTACGCCATCCGGGCGCCGCCGGTCACCTCGGCATAGCGGGGTTCGTAGGGGAAGTCGGGCAGGTCGGCGAAGCGCTCGCCGGGAGTGCGCAGAAAGTCCATGCCTTGGCCTTTACGTTGTAGATTCACGGCTGGGGAGGCTCGTCCAGCGCGGCGCGGATGCGGGCGGCGTAGTCCTCGATCTCGGCGTCGCCGTCGTACTTGACCCGGGGCCAGAAGAAGCCGCGCAGGCCGTCCTTGCGGTTGCGCGGCACGACGTGGACGTGCAGGTGGGGCACGCTCTGGCTGATCCGGTTGTTCATCGCGACGAACGTGCCGGCCGCGCCGGTGCCCGCCTCGACCGCCCGCGCGACGGCCTGGACCCGGGCGAAGAACGGTCCGACCGCTTCCGCCGGAAGGTCGGGCAGGGTCTCGACGTGGCCGCGCGGCACGACGAGCACGTGCCCCTTGAACACCGGCCGGGTGTCGAGGAAGGCCGCCGCCACCTCGTCGTCCAGCACCACGTGGGCGGGCCGCTCCCCCGCCGCGATCTCACAGAACACGCAACCGTCCACGGTCACCAGCCGAGCGTGGCGTCGCCCTCGACGAGGGCCTTGGCGATGATGAGCCGCTGCACGTCGTTGGTGCCCTCCCCGATCGCCATGAGCGGCGCGTCCCGGTAGAGACGCTCGACCACGAACTCCTGCGAGTAGCCGTACCCGCCGTGGATCCGCATCGCCTCCATCGTCGTCCTGAGCGCCATCTCCGAGGCGAAGTACTTCGCCATCGCGGCCTCGCTGCGCACCGGCCCCGCCTCCGACCGCACGGCGGCCCAGTACGTCATGAGCCTGGCCGCCTGGATATCGGTCGCCATGTCGGCCAGCTTGAGCTGGATCGCCTGGAACCCGGCGATCGGCTGCCCGAACGCGTGCCGTTCGCGGGCGTAGCCCAGGGCCGCGTCATAGGCGCACTGGGCGACGCCGACGGCCCGGGCGGCGATGTTGAGACGGCCCAGTTCGAGCGCCGACAGCACCTGCTGCATGCCGCGCCCCTCCGTGCCGCCGAGCAGCCGCGACGCCGGCACGCGCACGCCGTCGAGGACGACCTCGCACGTCTCGGTGCCCTTGTAGCCCAGCTTGGGCAGGTCGCGGCTGACGGTCAGGCCCTCGCTGGCGGCGTCCACCAGCAGCACCGACATCCCGCGGTGGGCGGGCGTCTCGATCGAGGTCTTCACCAGGACGGGCAGCGGGTCGGCGTGCCGCGCGTTGGTGATCCACGTCTTGGTCCCGGTGACGACGTAGTGGTCGCCGTCGCGGACCGCCCGGGTGGCGATGCCCTGCAGATCGGTGCCCGCGCCCGGCTCGGTCAGCGCGATCCCGGTGCGGCGGGCGCCGGTCGCCAGGTCGGGCAGGGAGTGGCGGCGCTGCTCGTCCGTGCCGTACTTGGCGATCATCCAGGTGGACAGGGAGTGGGAGCCGAGGATCCCCGCCACGCCCATCCAGCCCCGGGCGATCTCCTCGAAGACGAGGGCGAACGACACCCGGTCGAGGTCGAGCCCGCCGTACTCCTCCGGGACGGTGATGCCGAACAGTCCCAGTTGCGCGAACCGCCGGACGATCTCCTCCGGGTAGCGCCCGGTGCGCTCCCACTCGGACGCGACGGGGACGATCTCCTTGTCCACGAACTCCCGCAGCGTCCGCCGGAACAGCCGCTGCTCCTCGTTCAGCTCGAAGTCCACTACGCCTCCATCGGGCCGTTCTTGGCACGCGGGAAGTACCCCTTGTCGTGCGGCGCGTCACGCTTGTAGACCATCACCGCGCGCCGCCAGGACATCACCTCGTCCCCGTCCTGGTTCAGGCCGCGGGTGCGGCAGGCGACGATGCCGGCGTACGGCCGCGACCTCGACTCGCGCTTGTCCACCACGATCGACTCGGCGTACAGCGTGTCGCCCACGAAGACCGGATGGGTCAGCCTGATCTCGTCCCAGCCGAGGTTCATCATGGCCGTCTGGCTGACGTCGATGACCGACAACCCGAGCACGATCGCCACCGAGAGACCCGAGTTCACGATGATCTTTCCGACCGGAGCCCGAGCGGCGAAGTGCGCGTTGAAGTGGTTCTGGTTGGTGTTCATCGTCAGCAGCGTGAACCAGGTGTTGTCGGCCTCGCTGATCGTCCGGCCGAGCGGGTGCTGGTAGACGTCGCCGACCACGAAGTCCTCGTAGTAGCGCCCGATGCGGGCTTCATGGACCGTCACACCAGAAGACTATTCTGGATCTGCTCCCGCCGGGGTGAGCCCGGTCCGCGCCATCACAGGTCCTGTTCGCGGCCTCGTCCACCCCCGCCAGCGCGGACATGGTGCACTGCTGCTGAGCGGACCCGGCCCCGTCCTTTCTCCTGGTCGAGAAGGCGGGGCCTCTCCCGGGCTCACGGCCGCCGCCATTGCGCCGCGAACGCCCGGGCCGGATTCGCAACGAAGATCGCCGATGCGACGCCGGGGCCGAGCTCCCGCTCGATCCGCGGGCGCAGGCCGCCGAGCAGGAACGGCATGCCCGGACCGTCGGCCCCGGACCTGGCCGCCGCGGTGACCGTGTCACCGCCGAGCAGGATCCGGCGGGAGTGTCCCGCGCCCGCGAGCGCCTCCAGGCAGTCCAGCAGCCGCCAGTCGCCGGCGTGGTGCGCCCGCGACGGACCGTCGAACGCCAGGAAGGCGCCGGCCTCGGCGGCCTCCCTGTGGATGCGCGTGTCCGGGAACCGGTGCAGGTGCCCGAGGATCACGCGGTGCGGAGGGACCCCGTGCGTACGGCACAGCAGGTCGAGCACGTCCATGGCCGCGGTTCCGGCCTCCAGGTGGACGCCGATGGGCGCGTCGGTGGCGTGGTGCGCCTCGGCGGCGGCCGCCATGACGTGCCGCGCGTGGTCGTCGAGCCGGTGATAGGCGCCGGCGACCTTGATCAGGCCCGCTCTCACGGGAGCGGCGGTCAGCTCGCGGACGAACAGGCCGGTCAGCCCGTCGCGGACGCGCCGCAGCTCGTCCGGGTCGTAGTGCCTGGCCTGGTGGAGGCCGGTGGCGGAGACGACGTGCACGCCGGACCGCCGGGACAGGCCCGGCAGTTCCTGCGCCCGCGGCCCCAGCCCCCAGGGGGTCCACTGCACCACCGCACGCCCGCCGAGAGCGGCGAAGGCGTCGAGCTCGGCGAGCGCGGCCCCGGGGTCGTCCAGTTCCTGACCCGGCAGGGCCGGCGAGGCGAAGAACAGATGATCGTGGGCGTCGCAGACCCCCAGCTCCTCGGGCGGTATGTCCCCGAGCACGGTCCGGATGGCCGCCGTCATCGTCCGTCCTCCCGCTCCGCGTCGCCAGGTGCCGGGTCGGCGCCGCTCGTCGTCATGTCCCGCTCCTCCTCGCTGAAGTAACGCCTTGGGCGTTACGAGGAGGACTGTAGTGGATGTAACGGCTGAAGCGTTACGCTGGCTTCGTGACCAGAGACGACAAGCTCGCCTTCCGCTTCGACTGCGGCGGCGTCTGGTTGAACCTGCTCGCCACCAGAGGCCGCACGTTCAGCGCGGCGCCGGTGGAACGGCTGGCCACTCCCGCCCGCCTGGCGGAGTGGCTGGAGCGGTGCGAGCTGTCCCCGGCCCGGCCACCGGGACAGGACGACCTGCACCGCACGTGGGCCCTGCGAGAGGCGCTGCGTGCGCTCGCGCTCGCCACCGTCGAGGAGCGGCCGCCATCGGCGGACGCCGTGGCCCACCTGGCCACGTTCCTCGGCGAGCACGACGATCCGGTCCGGCTGAGCGCCGACGACCGGCTGCGGCGCGAACCCCCGGCGACCACGGCGCACGCCCTGGCCCGGATCGCCCGCCAGGCGGTGGACCAGATGACCGGCTCCGACCGGCTGGCCCTGAAGAGCTGCCCCGAGCCCGACTGCCGGGGCGTTTTCGTCGACCCGCCCGGGCGGCGGCGCTGGTGCCCGTCCCCCGCGTGCGCGAGCCGGGGCAGGGTTCGCGCGCTCCGCGCCCGCCGCAACGCCGCCCTGTCCGGAATGGGCGACGGCGCGCCTCCGTCACCTCAGCCATGACAGGCGCCGTGATCATGAGAGGCGCCGTGATCATGTGAGAGGCCCGGCACAGGGCCGGGCCTTCCTCACGATGTCTTCCGGTTCGCCGATGCCGGGTGCGGCCTTACGGCGCGTCGGCTTCCTGGCGCGCTTCACGCCGTGTCGCGGGAGCCTCGCTCAGGCCCTCCTCGGGCTCGGGGTTCTTCGGGGGATCACGGGGGTCGACGTACGGCTCCGCGGGGGACTCGCCGTCGGCGATCCTGCGACCGCGCTGGAGCTCGGCGTCGAGTTCCGCGCCGCTCAGGATCACGATGTTCGACAGCCACAGCCAGATGAGGAAGACGACCACGGCCGCGAGCGTGCCGTACGTCTTGTTGTAGGAGCCGAACCGCGCGACGTACAGCCCGAAGCCGGCGGACACCACGACCCAGGCCACGACGGCGAACAGGCTGCCGGGGCTGAGCCACCGCACGCCGGGCTGGCGGACGTTGGGCGCGGCGTAGTAGAGCAGGGTGATCATGCCCGCCGCGAGCAGCACGAGGACCGGCCACTTCACGATGCCCCAGACGGTGACCGCGGCGGGCCCGAGGCCGAGCAGGTTCCCCGCGATCTCGGCGAGGCGGCCGGTGAAGGTGACGGCGAGCACGGAGACCGCCATCAGGATCACCAGCAGCAGCGTCAGCCCCACCCGGAGCGGGGTCACCTTCCAGAACGGACGGCCCTCGCGGATGTCGAAGATCGCGTTGGTCGCCCGGATGAACGCCCCCATGTAGCCGGAGGCCGCCCACAGCGCGAGCAGCAGACCCGTGACGGCGAACACCCCGGCGGTGCCCTGGTGCTGCTGGACGTTGGCGAGGCCGGTCTGCAGCATCTGCTGGACCGGCCCCGGCGTCAGCGACTTGATGTTCCCGAGCAGCGAGGCGGTGGCGCTCTGCCCCAGCAGGCCGAGTATCGACACCAGCACGATGAGCCCGGGGAAGATCGAGAGGACGGCGTAGTACGTCAGCGAGGCCGCCCAGTCGGGGACGTTGTCCTCCTTGAACTCCTTGGCCGTGCGCTTGACGACTCCGATCCAGTCGCGGCGCGACAGCCTCTCCAGCGGCCCCTGCTCATCCTCGGGGTCGGTCATCGGTGCGCGAACCTCCGCATGAGCGTGCGACGTGACCGCGGGAGCATCCGGCGACCGCCGAACATGCCGGTCCCCCCGAACATGCTCTTCCGGCCGAACATGCCGCTCTTGCGGCCGAACCTGCTCATGCCGCCGAGCGTTCTCTTCCCGCCGAACGCGCCCTTGCCGCCGAGCGGGCCCATGCCGCCGAACCTGCTCTTGGCGCCGAACATCCGGGAGCCGAACATGCGAGGTCCGCCGCGCGGCATCCCGATCTTGCCGGACGTGCCGAACATCCCCCTGCCCATGCGGGCTCCGCCGGCGCCGCGCATCCTCGGCATGCCCTTGCCAGAGATGCCCGGCTTCTGGAACATGCCGGACACACCGGGCCTCGTCATACGACCCTGGCTCCGGGTGATCCGGCGCAGCAGCAGCAGCGCGGTGCCCGCGGCTCCGGCGGCGGCGATCAGGCCGGAACGGCGCTTCGCCTGCTCGCCGACCCTGCCTGCGGCTCCGCGCAGCGGCTGCGGCGTGGCCTCGCGCACGCGCCCGGTGACACCGGCCACCCTGGCCCGCGCGGCCGCGGTGGTCGCGTGCACGCGTTCCTGCGCCCGCGCCTTCACGTCGGCCTTGGCGGCCAGGGCCTCGATCGTGTCGCCGAGGTGGTCGCGGGTCCGCTCGATCTCCTGGCGGACCTCGGCGATCTCGTCGTGCCCCTTGTCCTCGTGTTCGCCTCTGGTCTCGGTGTCCCGGGCCGCGGCGACGGGCTCGGGGCCGGGCCGCGACTGCCGTACGGCGTTCAGCGACTCCGGCTCGGTGACCGGCTCGGACACGTCCTGTCTGTGCACACCCACGGTCCCGGCGTTCGGCCGGGCCGCTCCGGGATCGGTCTCGGTCATCTGCGCGCACTCTCCTTCATGACGTCGATGTCTGCCTTGAGGCTGCGCATCGCCTCGTCGGGAGTGGGCGGCGCCGCACGGGACACCTGCTCCTTGCCCACCAGGGCGACCAGCCCGGCGAGCGCCAGCAGCGCGGCGCCGACGATCAGGGCGCTGGCCCAGGCCGGCAGCACGAGCGCGAGCGCCAGGATCGCCGCGGCCACGAGGGCTCCCCCGCCGTAGAACGCGATGAGGCCCGCGGCGCCGAGCAGGCCCGCGCCCATGCCCGCGCGTTTGCCCTTGCGAGTCATTTCCAGCCGCGCCAGCCGCAGTTCGTCGCGGATCAGCCGGGAGACGTCCTCGGACAGCCGGCGGACGAGTTCGCCCGTGGACGGCGACTCCTTCTGGATGGTCATGGCCTGCCTCCCTTCCAGGGTTGGGAAGCGCCTACCCGCAGCCGAGAGCCCTAACCACGGGCCCCGGCGGGGTGAACGGCCAGGCTGTTACACATGAAAGTTTCAGTTATGAATTAGCGCCACATCCGCCAGACGCGGGCAAAAGGCCAGCAAGGGGCCCCGGCTCACCGCCCGAGGGGGTCACCGCGTGAGGCGTCGGCAACCCGTCATTGACATACCGGGGGCCCAATCCACAATCCTGAGGTGGGAGCGCTCCCATCGTATCGGTTCAGATCCACCCTTGCCCGCATCGGCCGTGAAATCCGCTACCTGGCATTTCTCCATCCGATGCTCCCACCCCCAACCCACTTTGGAGACCCTCCTCAAATGCGAACGAGAGCTCTGAGTACGGGAGCGCTCCCACGATCGCGGAGACGGCTCGCCCTGCTGGCGGCCGCCTCCGTGTCCGGCGGCCTCCTCGTCGGGCTGGCGCAGACCCCCGCGTCCGCCGCCGTGTCCTGCGACGTCCAGTACGCGCTTAACTCCTGGGGTTCCGGATCGGGCGGTTTCACGGCCAGCCTGGACATCAAGAACCTGGGCGACTCGATCAGCAGCTGGACGCTCAAGTTCAACTTCCCGAACGGGCAGAAGCTGTCGAACGGCTGGTCGGCGAACTGGAGCCAGAGCGGCGCCACCGTCACGGCCACGAACATGTCGTGGAACGGGAACCTCGGCACCGGCGCGACGACCAACGTCGGGTTCCAGGGAACGTGGTCCGGCAGCAACAACAAGCCCACCTCGTTCTCCATCAACGGCGTGACCTGTGGGGCGACCGTCAGCCCGTCCCCGAGCCCCTCGCCCAGCCCGTCCGCGTCGCCGTCGGCGAGCCCCTCCGCCAGCCCGTCGGCGTCCCCCTCCGCCTCCCCCTCGGCGTCGCCGTCCGCGTCGCCGTCGACGAGCCCCTCGCCGGGGAACAACCAGTACATCAACAACTTCATGACGATGTACAACAAGATCCACGACCCGGCCAACGGGTACTTCTCGCCCCAGGGCGTGCCGTACCACTCGGTCGAGACGCTGCTCGTGGAGGCTCCCGACCAGGGCCACGAGACGACGTCGGAGGCGTTCAGCTACTACCTGTGGCTGGAGGCGATGTACGGCAAGATCACCGGTGACTGGTCGAAGTTCAACACCGCGTGGACGACGATGGAGAAGTACATCATCCCGTCGCACGCCGACCAGCCCACCAACGACAAGTACGACGCCAGCAAGCCGGCGACGTACGCGGGTGAGTGGAACGACATCAGCCAGTACCCGTCGAAGCTGGACAACAGCGTCAGCGTCGGCAGCGACCCGATCGCGGGCGAGCTGAAGTCCGCCTACGGCACCTCCGACATCTACGGCATGCACTGGCTGCTGGACGTCGACAACACCTACGGCTACGGCCGCTGCGGCGACGGCACCACCAAGCCGGCGTACATCAACACCTACCAGCGCGGGCCCGAGGAGTCGGTCTTCGAGACCATTCCTCAGCCGTCGTGCGACACCTTCAAGTTCGGCGGCCCGAACGGGTACCTCGACCTGTTCACCGGCGACAGCAGCTACGCCAAGCAGTGGAAGTACACCAACGCGCCGGACGCCGACGCCCGCGCCGTCCAGGCCGCCTACTGGGCGCTGACCTGGGCGACCGAGCAGGGCAAGCAGTCGCAGATCTCCACCTCCGTGGCCAACGCCGCGAAGATGGGCGACTACCTGCGCTACGCGATGTACGACAAGTACTTCAAGCAGCCCGGCTGCACCAGCACCTCCTGCCCGGCGGGCACCGGCAAGAACGCGTCGAACTACCTGCTGTCCTGGTACTACGCCTGGGGCGGCGCGACCGACACGTCGGCCGGCTGGGCCTGGCGCATCGGCTCCAGCCACAACCACGGCGGCTACCAGAACCCGATGGCGGCCTGGGCGCTGTCGAACGTCAGCGCGCTGAAGCCCAAGGGCGCCACCGCGGTCACCGACTGGTCGACCAGCCTCACCCGGCAGATCCAGTTCTACAAGTGGCTGCAGTCGGCCGAGGGCGCCATCGCCGGCGGCGCGACCAACAGCTGGGAGGGCCACTACGCCGCCCCGCCGTCGGGGCTGCCGAAGTTCTTCGGCATGGCCTACGACTGGCAGCCGGTCTACCATGACCCGCCGTCGAACCAGTGGTTCGGCTTCCAGGCGTGGTCGATGGAGCGCGTGGCCGAGTACTACTACGCCACGGGCAACGCCGACGCCAAGTCGGTGCTCGACAAGTGGGTCACCTGGGCGCTGTCCGGCACCACGGTGAACTCCGACGGCACCTTCCAGATCCCGTCGACGCTGCGCTGGACCGGCCAGCCGGACGCCAGCTTCAGCGGCCCGGGGATGCCGCCGGCCAACACCGGCCTGCACGTGACCATCGCCGACTACACCGACGACATCGGCGTGGCCGGTTCGTACGCCAAGACGCTGATGTTCTACGCGGCCAAGTCGGGCAACGCCCAGGCCAAGAGCACGGCCAAGGCGCTGCTCGACGGCATCTGGAAGAACAACCAGGACGCCAAGGGCGTGTCGGTGGCCGAGACCAAGACGGACTACAACCGCCTCGACGACCCGATCTACGTCCCGTCCGGCTGGACCGGCAAGATGCCGAACGGCGACCCGATCAACAGCAACTCGACCTTCATCTCCATCCGGTCCTGGTACAAGAACGACCCGGACTGGCCGAAGGTCCAGTCGTACCTGAACGGTGGATCGGCTCCGGTCTTCCACTACCACCGCTTCTGGGCGCAGACCGACGTGGCCACCGCGCTCGGACAGTACGGCCTGCTCTTCCCCAACGGCTGAGCACGCCCCGTAAGCCGGGGTGCGGTGTCGCCTGACCCTTCACCGCACCCCAAGGAAGTGTCCCGGCGGGACACGACCGAGTAAGCCGGGGCGCGGCGGCGCCTGACCCGCCGCCGCGCCCCCGACCCCCCACCTATGTGAGGCACATCTCCATGCGGCGTACGTTCCCGGCACTGGCGGCGCTGATCATCTCCACCGCGGTCGTCCCGGCCGCGGTCCCCATGTCGGCTTCCGCGGCCCCGGCGTTCAACTACGGCGAGGCGTTGCAGAAGTCGCTGTTCTTCTATGAGGCCCAGCAGTCCGGCACGCTGCCGTCCACCAACCGCGTCACCTGGCGCGGCGACTCGGCGCTCAACGACGGCAAGGACGCCGGCCTGGACCTGACCGGCGGCTGGTACGACGCCGGCGACCACGTCAAGTTCGGCCTGCCGATGGCGTTCAGCACGACGATGCTCGCGTGGGGCGCGGTGGACTACCGCGACGCCTACGCCTCGTCCGGGCAGCTCACCTACCTGCTCAACAGCCTGCGCTTCGTCAACGACTACTTCGTCAAGGCGCACCCCTCCCCCAACGTCCTGTACGGCCAGGTCGGCAGCGGCAACGCCGACCACGCCTGGTGGGGGGCGGCCGAGGTACTGCCGATGAGCAGGCCCTCGTACAAGATCGACTCCTCGTGCGGCGGAGCCGACCTGGCCGGTGAGACGGCGGCCGCGATGGCGGCCTCCTCGATGGTCTTCCGGCCCACCGACCCGTCGTACGCCGACAAGCTCCTCACCCACGCCAAGCAGCTGTACACGTTCGCCGACACCGTGCGGGGCAAGTACAGCGACTGCATCACCGACGCGGCCAACTTCTACAAGTCCTGGAGCGGCTACAACGACGAGCTGGTGTGGGGCGCCATCTGGCTCTACCGCGCCACCCAGGACTCCTCCTACCTCGCCAAGGCCGAGTCGTACTACGCCAACCTCGGCACCGAGCCGCAGTCGACCATCAAGTCGTACAAGTGGACGATCGCCTGGGACGACAAGTCGTACGGCTGCTACGCGCTGCTGGCCAAGCTGACCGGCAAGCAGCAGTACGCCGACGACGCGAACCGGTGGCTCGACTGGTGGACGGTCGGCGTCAACGGGCAGAAGGTGAACTACTCCCCCGGCGGCCAGGCCGTGCTCGACTCGTGGGGCTCGCTCCGCTACGCCGCCAACACGGCGTTCGTCGCGCTCTACTACAGCGACTGGCTGACCGACGCCACCCGCAAGGCCCGCTACCACGACTTCGCCGTGCGGCAGATCAACTACGCGCTCGGCGACAACCCGCGCAAGTCGTCGTACGAGATCGGCTTCGGGACCAACCCGCCGCGCAACCCGCACCACCGCACCGCGCACGGCACCTGGACCAACAACCTGAACGGCGAGCCGGAGCAGAGCCGGCACATCCTGTACGGCGCGCTGGTCGGCGGCCCCAAGTCGGCCGACGACGCCTACACCGACAGCCGTGCCGACTACACGATGAACGAGGTCGCCACCGACTACAACGCCGGCTTCACCAGCGCGCTGGTGCGGCTGTACAAGGAGTACGGCGGCACGCCGCTGGCCAACTTCCCGGTCGCGGAGACCCCCGACGGCCCGGAGATCTACCTCCAGGCGTCGCTCAACGCCACCGGCCAGAACTTCACCGAGATCAAGACGATGGTCTACAACCACTCGGCCTGGCCGGCCCGCGCGCTGTCCGACGGTTCGTTCCGCTACTACTTCACCCTCGACGGCGACACCACGCCGAGCCAGATCACGCTGACGGCCAACTACAACCAGTGCAAGCCGCCGACCGGCCCGACGCAGTTCTCCGGCAGGGTCTACTACGTCACGATCGACTGCTCGGGCCAGGTCATCGCGCCGCAGGGGCAGTCGGAGTCGCGGCGTGAGGTGCAGTTCCGCATCGCCAGCTCGGGTTCGTGGGACCCGTCGAACGACTGGTCGTACACCGGGGTGTCCACCACGCCGTCCACGCCGGCGACGGTGCAGAACATGACGCTCTACTCGGGATCGACCAAGATCTGGGGCAACGCGCCCGGGACCGAGCCGTCCCCGTCGCCCAGCCCGTCGGTCTCGCCGTCGCCGTCGCCCAGCCCCTCGGTCTCCCCGTCGCCGTCGCCCAGCCCGTCGGTCTCCCCGTCCCCGTCGCCCAGCCCCTCGATCTCGCCGTCCCCGTCGCCGTCGCCCAGCCCGACGGTCTACGGCAAGGCCTGCACCGCCACCTACAAGGTCACCAACGCGTGGCAGGGCGGCTTCCAGGCGGACGTCACCGTACGCAACTCCGGCACCTCGGCCGTCTCCGGCTGGACGGTGGCCTGGTCGTTCCCGAACGGCCAGACCGTCTCCCAGCTGTGGAGCGGCACCGTCAGCCAGAGCGGGTCGAACGTCACGGTGAAGAACCTGTCCTGGAACGGCAGCCTGAGCGCCGGCGCCACCACGAGCTTCGGCTTCACCGGCACCGGCTCGGGCACCGTCCCGTCGTCCGTCACCTGCACCCCCGCGTAGCCCGCTTCCCGGGCTCGCCCGAGTCCGCCCGCCTTCCCCAGACGGACCCCTCTCTGGGGGAGGCGGGTATCCACGTCAGCGCCGAGCAAGGGAGAGATCGATGATCAGACAGACGATCGCCACGGCAGCCCTGATCCTGGCGACCGCGGGGATCACGGCGGTCCCGGCGGCCGCGGACTCGATCGGCTGCACGGCGACCTACACGATCACCACCGTGTGGGGCGGTTCGCAGAGCCACGGCGCGGTCGCACAGGTGACCGTGCGCAACAGCGGGTCGTCGGCGATCAAGGGCTGGCGCGTGTCGTTGCGATACACCGACGGCACCGTCGTCACCCAGGTAGGGGGAGCCGTGTCGCTTCCGGTGATCGGCCTGCCGGGCATCTACGCGTTCGGCAACGAGAGCTACAACGGCGACATCCCGATGGGCGGCTCGACCGCCTTCGGCCTCATGACCAGCGGGGGCGGCGACAGAGCTCCCAGCATCACCTGCACGCCCGCCTGACGACCCGCGACAGGCCCGCACCCACACAGACGATCCCCCCGGGACACACTCCCGGGGGGATCGTCGTCTTCCGTTATACGAACCAGACGCGAGCGGACATGTCACACTGTGTCATGCCGGATCACCACGACTCGGGAGGCAGGTTCACGTCGCCGACACGGTCGTAGATGACGGTCTCGTCCGCCAGCCTGACGACCACAACGCGGCGGGCGAGCCCCGCTCTCTCCAGCGCCTTCGCCGACTCCACGGCGTTCTTGGCGTAGTGGTAACGGTCACGGCTACCGGTGAACGGGCTCTCCCTGTCGCACCTGACCTCGTAGCGGTCATCCGGCCAAGGGTGGGTAAGCCCGTCAGCAGTGCGGCGCTCGGTAGCGGTCGCGGTCATTGCACACCTCTCTTGTCGCGGAGGGACCTCCGCTAAGAAAGACCCCCCCTGCCCCCCCAACGCCTAAGTATTCCTCATATGCAACATTTGTTTCACGGCACCCCCTCGAATGGGGTCGTGGTCAGGAACCCGCCCGGCGGGGCTCGCGCGCGGGCAGGAACAAGGCGGGGACCACGGTGAGCGCGGCGACCACCAGCGTCACCCAGAACGCCGGGCGGTATCCCGAACTCCAGGTGCCGGAGACGGCGAACCACCCCAGCACCACCGCCATCGTCGCCGTCCCCGCGGCCCCGCCGGACTGCAGGCCCATGGCGTTCGCCGTCGTCGCCGCCGGAACCTGCGCATCCGGCAGCGACTGGTAGAGACTCGCCATCAGGGGCGTGCCCGCGAACGCGAGCCCGACGCCGCGGACGAACAGTGCCGCGACCAGCATCGGCATCAGATCCGAGGGCGCCGGGGCGAGGGCGAAGGGAAGCGTGCCGGCCGCGACCAAGGCGAGGCCGGCGAGGACCGGCAGACGCGCGTTGCGCGAGACGTCGGCGAGCCAGCCGGCCGGGAGCACCGCGACGAGCGTGCCCACCCCCTGTGCGGCGAAGAGCAGCCCGGCCTGCGAGGCCGACAGGCCGGCGTCGGTCTGGAAGTAGAGCGGCACCAGGAACGCCGCGGCGAAGACGAAGTGGTGGAGCAGCGACGCGGAGGCCGAGGCGGCGAACGCGCGGTCGCGGAACAGGCGCACGTCCACCACCCGGGGCCTGGTGGACCTGGCCGCCCACCCCGCGTAGGCCGCGAGCAGCCCCACCCCTGCCGTCAGGGGGAGCGCGACCTGGAGCGTGGCGACCGAGGCGGGCCCGCCGACCTGACTCAATCCGAAGACGACCGCGGTCAGCCCACCGCTCAGGCAGATCAGCCCGCCCACGTCGAGCCGGCCGGCGGCCGCCGGGTCGGGTGCCGAGGAGGGGATCACGGCGGACAGAAGGCTCGTCAGCAGCAGCAGGGGGACACCGAGCAGGAAGATCCACCGCCACGACAGCACGTCGACGACCACTCCCGCGACGACGGGCCCGGCGATGGGCGCCACCTGTACGGCCACCGCGATCAGGGCCATGGCCCGGCCGAGCCGTTCGCGGCCCGCGACCTCAACGGCGAGGATGCGGCTCAGCGGGAGGATCATTCCGGCGCCGAGCCCCTGCAGTACCCGGAAGGCGATGAGGGCGCCGAGCGACCAGGCCAGCCCGCACAGGACCGAGGCGGCCAGCGACAGGACGAGCGCGGTGATCCAGACCGCCTTCGCCCCGAACCGCTGAGCCAGCCATCCCGTGACGGGAATGATCATCGTCGAGGCCGGCAGGTAGGCGCTGATCACCCATTGCGCGCCCTCGTACGACCCTCCCAGGTCCCTCCAGAGCGTGGGCAGGGCCGTCCCGATCGCTGTTCCGTCCAGAAGCACCGTGAACCCGCCCAGCGCCAGCACCGCCGCGACGATCATCGGCGGCGCGCCGCGTCCCCGGCCGGCGGGAGGCCGCGGGCCGGCGGCGGCCGGGGGCGGGGAGGACAGCGGCAGCGTGCGCGGCGGCGGGACGTCGGAGGGCCGCGTCCCGTCGTACGGCGGTGGGCCTGCGCCGGGACCGGAGTGGGCGGCGACGCGGGCGCCTTCTTCGAGCAGGGTGTCGGCGGGATGGCCGGCGCCGAGGAGGCTCAGCAGGATCTGCCGGGCGGAGGGGCGGCGGGCGGGGTCCTTGGCCAGGCAGACGGTGAGGATCTCGCGCAACGGGCCGGTCAGTGCGCCGTCGAGGGGGCCCAGGTCGGGGTCGGCGTGCAGGATGCGGTGCATGACCGCGGGGATGGAGTCCTGCCCGAACGGGGTGGCCCCGTTCGCGGCGTAGGCCATCGTGCAGGCCCAGGCGAAGACGTCGGCGGCAGGACCGACCGCCTGCCCCGCGATCTGCTCGGGTGCCATGTAGGCGGGGGTGCCCACGACCGCGCTGGACATGGTGCCGGTGGCGTCCAGCGCCCGCGCGATCCCGAAGTCGATCACCCGCGGCCCGTCCGCGCCCATGATCACGTTGCCCGGCTTGAAATCCCTGTGCACCACCCCGGCCTCGTGGATCGCCGCAAGCGCGGTCACCGTCGCGATCGCCAGCCGCTCCAGCCCGCTGCCCCGCACCGGCCCGCCCGAGGCGATCACCTCAGCCAGCGACGGCCCCGCCACGAACTCGCTGACGATGTAGGGACGATCCCCCGCCACGTCGGCGTCCAGCACCCGGGCCGTGCAGAACGCCGCGACCCTGCGCGCGTGGTCCAGTTCGGCCGCGAACCGGGCACGCGCCCGGTCGTCGCCGGCGAACCGCGCGTGCAGCAGTTTCACCGCCACCGGCTCACCGCTCGGGGCCAGGCCCTGGTAGACGGTCCCCTGGCCGCCCTCGCCGAGCAGGCCGACCAGCCGGTAGAGGCCCACCTGCCGCGGATCGTCGGTACGAAGCGCCCGTAACCCCGCCATGTCCCCCTCCCCGTATCGGACGGGGGCGACACTACCGGAACCGATCATCACGGTCCGGATCAATCGAGAAGCTCTTTGCCCGACTCCACAGGGCCGGCGGGCAGCACCACGCGGAACGCCGTACGGCCGGGACGGCTCTCGACGTCGACGGTGCCGCCGTGCGCGGCCACCACCGCCCTGACGATCGCGAGCCCCAGGCCGCTGCCGCCCGAGGCCCGGGTGCGGGCCTTGTCGGCGCGGACGAACCGCTCGAAGATCTCTGCCTGCAGGTCGCCGGGGATGCCGGGGCCGTCGTCGGTCACGGTCAGCTCCACCTTGTCCGGGCCGGGCACGCACAAGGCCACGGTCACCGTCGTGCCGGACGGGGTGTGCGCGCGGGCGTTGCCCAGCAGGTTGGCCACCACCTGGTGGAGCCGGTCGGGGTCCCCGGGCACGGTGACCGGCTCCTCGGGCAGGTCGAGCCTCCAGCGGTGGTCGGGCCCGTAGGCGCGGGCGTCGCCGGTGGCGTCGATGGCCAGGCGGGTCAGGTCGACCTCCTCGCGCGCCAGCGGACGGCCGGCGTCGAGCCGGGTCAGCAGCAGCAGGTCGTCCACGAGCGTGCCCATGCGGGCCGACTCCGCGTCGATGCGTTCCAGGGCGTGCCGCACGGCGCCGGGAACGGCCTCCTCGTCGCGCCGGGCGAGCTGGACGTGGGCGCGGACGGCGGCGAGCGGGGTGCGCAGTTCGTGGCTGGCGTCGGCGGCGAAGGTGCGCATCCGCTGCTCGCTGGCGTGGCGGTGGGCGAGGGCACGCCCCACGTGGCCGAGCATGCGGTTGAACGCCTCCCCCACCTGGCCGATCTCGGTGCGGGGGTCCTCGTCGGGCACCCCCTCGGGCAGCGCCACCTCCCCGTCGGCGAGCGGCAGGCGGGCCACGCGCCGGGCCGTGGCCGCGACCCGGTCCAGCGGGCGCAGCGACAGCCTCACCCAGACGGCCCCGGCGATTCCGGTCACGAGCACGACGACGGCGAACACCCCGATCTCGGCGATCTGCAGGCGCCGCACGGTGGTGCGCACGTCGTCCAGCGGCAGGCCGGTGACGAGAAGATCCCCGTCGGGATCGCGGACGCCCATCAGCCGGTAGTCGTCGAGGCCGCCCGAGGCCAGCTCCACCGTGTGCCCGAGCCCGTCGGGCGGGACGGCGGCCAGCGCCTTGCGGTCCGCCGCCGACAGCACCGGGTCGGCCCGGCCCACCACCGCGACACCCACCTCGCCGTCCCGGACGAACGCGCCCAGCGTGCCGGTCGCCTGGCCGCGCGAGTCCCCGCGCTCGCCGTACGGATTGCGCGGATACCCGTGCTCACGCTCCTCGTGGACCAGGCTCGCCGCGAACCGCCCGGCCGTCACGGACAACTGCTGGTCCAGCCGTTCGACCATGAACCGTTCGAGCAGGAGGGACGAGGCCGCCCCGGCCGCCGCGCAGGCGAGCACGAGCAGCACCAGCGTGCCCACCACCAGGCGGGCCCGCAGCGTCGTCGGCACCAGGCGAAGGAGGCGGCGCGTGCGCGGCACCGCCCGGCGCGGCACCGTCCTGGCCGGCGCTGTCCTGGACGGCGCTGCCTGGCGCGGCGAGCCGGTCACGGCGGACCGGTCACGGCCGCAGGACGTATCCCACGCCCCGCACCGTGTGGATCAGCGGCCTGCGGCCGGCGTCGATCTTCTTGCGCAGGTAGCTGATGTACAGCTCGACCACGTGCGCCTGCCCGCCGAAGTCGTACGACCAGACGCGGTCGAGGATCTGCGCCTTGCTCAGCACGCGCCGGGGGTTGCGCATGAGGAAGCGCAGCAACTCGAACTCGGTCGGCGTGAGCTCGACCAGCTCCCCGTCCCGGGTCACCTCGCGGGCGTCCTCGTCCATCATCAGGTCGCCCACCACCAGCCGGTCGCCCTCGGCGCTGCGCGCCATGCCGGCGCGGCGCAGCAGCCCGCGCAGCCGGGCGAGCACCTCCTCCAGGCTGAACGGTTTGGTCACGTAGTCGTCCCCGCCCGCCGTGATGCCCGCGATGCGGTCCTCCACCGCGTCGCGCGCGGTCAGGAACAGCACGCACACGTCCGGGGCCTCGGCACGCAGGCGGCGCAGCACCTCCAGCCCGTCGAAGTCGGGCAGCATCATGTCCAGCAGCACCGCGTCGGGCTGGAACTCCCGCGCCTCCTGCACGGCCGACGTCCCGTCGCCCGCAGTGCGCACCTCCCACCCCTCGTACTTCAGCACCGCGGCGAGGACCTCGACGAGGTCCGGTTCGTCGTCGACCACGAGGACGCGTACGGGGTTTCCGTCGGGGCGGACCAGTCCGGGCTGGTCGTTCGAAGTCTTACGCATGATGGTTACAGGGTCCTCCCCGCTCACCGGGCCTACCCTGTGAGTCACCTCAGAGAATCCTATGAATGGTCCGCAGGTGCCCCGGTTCATAGGAAAACAAGAGGTTCCATTGGCACGGTGGGTCGCGTGATGACGACGAGGAGGCATCCGTGACCACCACCTTCCCGGGGGCAGCGGTGACGACCGGGCACGCGCATCCGCCGCGACGGAGCGTGCGCGCCCGCCCCGAGGCGGTCCTGACGCTCATCGCCGCGGGCGTGGTGGCGGTCATCGGCATGTGGTGGGCGAACACGCCCAGCGTCGCGGGCTTCGACGACTGGCTGACGAACGCGGGGCGCATCACCGGGCTGCTCGCGGGATACGCGATCGCCGTGCTGCTGGCGCTGATGGCCCGGGTCCCCGCGCTGGAGCGCGGCGTCGGCTCCGACCGGCTCGCCCGGTGGCACTCCATGGGCGGCCGTTACGTCGTCGGCCTGGTGGTGGCGCACATGCTGCTGATCATCTGGGGTTACGCGCTGACCGACCGCACCGACGTGGTGAGCGAGACGGCGACGCTGAACCTCACCTATCCCGACGTGCTGAAGGCCACCGTCGCGCTGCTGCTCCTGGTGGGCGTCGGGGTCGTCTCCGCCCGCGGGATCCGCCCGAAGCTGCGCTACGAGACCTGGTTCCACCTGCACTTCTACACCTATCTGGCCGCGTGGCTGGCCTTCGGGCACCAGCTCGCCACGGGCGCGGAGTTCGCCGTGGCCCCGGTCGCCCGCACCTTCTGGTACGTCCTCTACTGGGGCGTCGCGGCGCTGATCGCGTGGTACCGCTTTCTCACGCCCGTACGGCTGGCCGTGCGGCACCGCCTGAGGATCTCCCGGGTGGTGCCCGAGGCTCCCGGAGTCGTCTCCGTGTACGTGACCGGACGGCGCCTGGACCGGCTGCGGGCCGAGCCCGGCCAGTTCTTCCGCTGGCGGTTCCTGACCAGGGACCTGTGGTGGTCCCCCAACCCGTACTCGCTGTCCGCCCCGCCCGGCGCGAGCGAGATGCGGATCACGGTGAAGGACCTGGGCGACCAGAGCCGCTCTCTCGCCGCGCTGCGGCCCGGCACCCGGGTGCTCGCCGAGGGACCGTACGGCGCGTTCACCGCGAGCGGGCGCCGGGCGCGCAAGGTGCTGCTCGTCGCGGGCGGCGTCGGCATCACGCCGCTGCGCGCGCTGTTCGAGTCGGTGCCGGCCGCCCCCGGCGACCTGACCCTCCTCTACCGTGCGCGCGACGAACGGGACCTGGTGTTCCGCGCCGAGCTCGAGGAGATCGCCACGGCGCGCGGCGCGACCCTGCACTACTGCGTCGGCCCCCGGGCCGTGATCGGCGACCCGTTCACGCCCGCGACGCTCGCCGGGCTGGTGCCGGACCTGCCCGGCCACGAGGCGTACGTCTGCGGGCCGGCCGGGATGACGGGCGCCGTCACCGCCGCCCTGCGGGCCGCCGGGGTGCCGAAGCGCCGCATACACCACGAATCGTTCGAGTTCTGATCGTCCTGGATTGGGAGTTCCATGCGCAGAGCCATTCTGGCCGTGCTCGCGACCGCCGTCGGTCTCGTGCTGCTGCTGTCCTTCAAACCGCACGAGGTGACCTCGCTGGCCGAGCGTCCGGCCGCCGTCACGCGGGGCGGTGACGCCGGTGACGGCGACCGCGTCCAGAGCGGGCGGGGCCCGGACGACGGCTTCTTCGGCCGCGACCACGACGAGTTCGGCGACGGGGGCGGGGGCCGCCCCGGCGAGGGCTTCTCCGGCTCCTCCGATTCCGGGTCGGCGTGGACCGGGCAGGGCGCCACCGCGGGTGCCACCAGCGGTGAGAAGACCGTCACCGGCGACTCCGCCGACACCCGCTGGGGTCCCGTGCAGGTGCAGATCGTGATCTCCGGCGGGCAACTGGCCGGGATCAAGGTGCCGGTGGCCCCCGCGAACAACCGCCGCGACCTCGAGATCAACAACGAGGCCCTGCCGATCCTCAACGAGGAGGCGCTGTCGGCGAGGTCCGCCCAGATCGACACGGTCTCCGGCGCCACCTACACCAGCGACGGGTACATCCGCTCCCTGCAGAGCGCGCTCGACAAGGCCGGCCTGTGACACGCCACGTCGAGCACGTGATGGGCACCGTCTTCTCCTTCGACCTACGTCACTCCGGCGGACACGACGACGCCGAGCCGTACGTCGCGGAGGCGGTGGCCTGGCTGCACCACGTCGACGAGGTCTTCTCGACCTACAAGCCGGACAGCCCGGTCAGCCGGCTGGGCCGGGGTGAGATCGCCCTGGCCGACTGCCCGCCGGAGGTGGCCGACATCCTGCGCATGTGCGAATCGGTGAGCGACCGGTCCCGCGGATACTTCACGGCGTATCCGGGAGGCCGCCTCGACCCCTCTGCCATCGTCAAGGGATGGGCGGTCGAACGGGCCTCCGCCATGCTGCGCGAGGCGGGCGTGCCGGACCACTGCGTGAACGGGGGCGGGGACGTGCGGCTGTCCGGCGCGGCGGTCCCCGGCCGCACCTGGCGGGTCGGCGTCGCCCACCCCCTCCGCCCGGGAGACCTCGCCGCCGTGGTGTCGGGCAACGACCTCGCCGTGGCGACCTCGGGCACGGCGGAGCGCGGGGCGCACGTCATCGACCCCCACACCGGCAGGCCCGCCACCGAGCTGGCCTCGGTGACGGTGATCGGGCCGGACCTCGCCCTGGCCGACGCGTACGCCACCGGCGCCTTCGCCATGGGCGCCGCCGCCCGGGAGTGGGTGGAGGAGCTGGACGGCTACGAGGCCTTCGCCGTCACCGCGACCGGCGCCACCTGGCGGACCTCCGGCCTCTGAGGGGACGACGCGCGGGCCTGCGCCGGCGGCCCCGACCCCGGGTGGCCGGCCGGGTCCGCCACCGGCACACTCACCACGCGAGAGCGTGCTTGAGCCGTGTGGCGGCGGCCACGGCGGGCCACAGGCGGGTGGCCAGGTTCCTGGCGAGGATGCCGCCCCGCGTCGCGGGGGCCAGAAGTGCCGACGCCTGCGCGACGTTGCGCTGTTTGGGCTCCACCAGGCGCCGGTGCACCGCCTCGTACCGCAGAAAGGCCGCCGCGGGATCGCCCGAGTGGGCGGCCAGCGCCTCGGCGAGGGTGAACGCCCCCGCCATGGCCAGGGTGGAACCGTCCCCGAACAGCGACACGCAGGACGCGGCGTCGCCGAGGAGCGCGACGCGGCCCTTCCACCACCGGGGCAGGCGCACCTGGCTGACGGAGTCGAAGTAGAGGTCGCCGGCGGTGCGCACGTGTTCGAGCAGTTCCGGCGCCCGCCACGACACGTCCGCGAAGGCGTCGATCAGCATCCGCTTGTGCTGCTCGGTGTCGCGGTGGTCGAACCCCGGCGCCGCCGGGCTGCGGTAGAGGAAGAACGCGCCCGCGGGCCGGGGATTGACGGCGATCGCCTTGCCGGGGGTGTTGTGCAGGAGAATGTCCCTGCCCGCTCCGGCCGCCCCCTCGGGGAGCGGCGTCGTCGCGACGTACAGGCCCATGTGGCGTACGGGCCCGCCCTGCGGTGCCCCCGTCTCCTCGGCGAACGTCAGGCGCCGCGTCACCGAGTGCAGGCCGTCGGCTCCGATCACCAGGTCGAAGCGGCGGGGGGCGGCATGCTCGAAGGCGACGTCCACCCCGTGCTCGTCCTGGCCGAGCGCCGTGATGGAGTCGTCGAAGAGGAACTCGGCGTGGTCGCGGCTCGCCCCGTACAGGATCGACGCGAGGTCGCCGCGCGGCACCTCGACCTCGCCCGGCCGCTGCACGGCGCGCATGTCCATCCGGCCGACCCGCCTGCCCGCCGCGTCGACGAAGCTGACCCCCGTCGTGCCGGTGGCGGCCCGGCGCAGCCGGGGCATGACGCCCATTCGTTCCGCGACCGTGACGGCCGGCCCTCTGACGTCCACCGGGTTGCCGCTGGACCGGGGCTTTCCCCCGCGTTCCACCACCGTGACCCGGAAACCGTGCCTGGCCAGCCAGTAGGCCAGCGTCGGGCCCGCGATCCCCGCTCCCGAGATCAGCGCTGTGCTCATCATGTGCCCCCTAACCGGAAGGATTTCCTCCACATAAGCGACGGTATCCTAACCGGAGGAAAATCGTCCAGATCCCTGGTGAGGTGGCAGTGGAGAAGGGGCTGCGCGCCGACGCGCGCCGCAACCGGGACCTGATCGTCTCGGCGGCCCAGGAGCTGTTCCTGGAGCAGGGCGTCGACGTGCCGCTGGAGGAGGTCGCCCGCCGGGCCGGCGTGGGCGTCGGCACGCTCTACCGCCGCTTCCCCGACAGGGACGCGCTCCTCCGGGCGGTCGGCGAGGAGAGCCTGCGCCGGCTGGTGGACCTGGCGGAGACGGCCTGGCGCGAGGAGCCGGACGCCTGGCACGCGTTGTGCCGTTTCCTGCGCGGCTCTGTGGCCCTGCGGCTGGGCGTGCTGCCGGCGAAACTCGAACCGCACCTGCACCAGCGGATGCGCGTCGGCCAGGACCTGCACGAGATGCGGCAGCGGGTGATCGCCGCCGTCCTGCGGATGATCGAACGGGCGCAGGCGGACGGCGTGCTGCGCGCCGACGTCGGCCCCGGCGACATCGCCCTGCTGATGACCCTGAACGTGTACACGCCGCCGGGTATGCACAACGAGCAGGCCATGGGGCGCGTGGTGGAGATCATGCTGGACGGCCTGCGCGCCGGCGCGGAATCGCCCCTCCCCGGAACTCCGCTCGACGGCGACGACCTGCGCCGCTACACCGACGTACGGATCCCGCCCACCGAGTGACGAGGCGTGACGCCGCCCTGCTCAGGCAGGCGAGCGCGGTGCGTTGTCCGCAGGGGGACGGCGGAGGCGGATCGGAAGCCCGTTTCCGCTGCTAGCGTTCCGAATTGGCGGGAGGAGACGGCGTGCTCGTGATTCACGCGGCCTGCGGCGGCGGGCGGCTCGCACTCGGGGTGGAGGAAACGGCGTGGTCGTGATCCACGCCGCCTGGAACGGCGGGAGACTCGTGCTCTGGGCGGAGGAGACGGCCGGCGCGGAGCCGGTGGCCTCCCGCGCCGAGGTGCGCCCTCACCCCTTCGCCGCCCCGGCGAGCACCCTCGCCGCGGAGCTGCCGCGCTGGGGGGACGCCGCGGCCGAGGCGGCGGGCAAGGCCGTGTCCGGCGAGGCGGTGCTGCTGCTGCCGAGCTCGGCGACGAGTCCCCTCCCCTCGCCGGAGACCGGCCTGCGGATCACCGCGCGCCGCCCGAGGATCAGCCCGTGGCGGGTGCCCGTGCTGCTGATCGAGCCGGGGCCCGCGCTGCGGCTGCTGACGGCGACGTTCGAGCCGCCGCCCGCCGCCGGGCCGTCCCTGCGCTATCTGGCGGTCGTCGCCGCCCACGCCAGGGACCTGGTGAGACACGGCCGGGTGCTGCCCCAGCTCGTCGACGAGGACGGCGGCTACGCGGCGCGCTGGCGGCCGGTGTTGACCGGCGCGCACGCCGACCGCTTCCGCGAGCTCGCCGCCGCCATGCCGCCGGTCTGCCGGGCCGTGGGCGAGGAGCGGCCGTCCGCCCATGTGCTGATCGAGGCGCTTGCCGGCCTGGCCGACGCCGCCGTGCGGCAGGCACTGCCGGAGCGCCTGCTCGGCGGTCACCGGCCCGGGCCGCGCGGTCCCCTGGCCGACCGGTGGACGGTGGCGCTCACCGGGGACACGGCGGCCCTCCCCGGCGCGCGCCGGGAGGAGGCGGAGGCGCTGGCCCGGCCGCTGGAGGACTGGTTCAGGGCGGCCCACCAGCTCGACGGCCCGGTCAGGGTGTGCTTCCGCCTCGTCGAGCCCCTCCCGGCCGAGGAGCAGCCCGGCCACGAGGCGACCGCGAGCCCGGGGACGGCAGCCGAGGAGGGCGCGGCCCATGCGGAGCCGCCGGTCCTGCCGGACACTGCGGCGCACGCGGATACCGCCTCCCGGAGGAACGCCGCAGCCGAGGCGGGCGCGGGGGCGTGGCGGGTGGAGTTCGCCCTCCAGTCGGCCGAGGACCCTAGCCTCTACGTGCCCGCTCCCCTCATCTGGGCGGGCGAGAGCATGCCCGGCCTGCCCGGGCGGCCGGACGAGACGCTGCTCGCCGGCCTGGGCCGGGCGGCCCGGCTCTATCCGACGATCGACCACGCGCTGCGGGAGGCCCGGCCGGCGCATGTCGGCCTCGACGTGGAGGGGGCCTTCCACTTCCTCCGGCACGCCGCGCCCCTCCTCCAGTCGGCCGGGTTCGGCGTGCAGCTGCCCGCGTGGGCGGGCCGCGCCCGGCTCGGCCTGAAGCTCACCGCACGGTCTCGCTCCGGGCCAGGGGCCGCCGCCGACCAGGGGTTCGGGCTGGCGCAGCTCGTGGACTTCCGGGCCGAGCTGGCCGTCGGCGACGAGACGATCAGCGAGGCGGAGCTGGCCGAGCTGGCCCGGCTCAAGGTGCCGCTGGTCCGGCTGCGGGGGCAGTGGGTCGAGCTGGACGCCCGGCAGCTCGGGGCCGCGCTCAAGGCGGTGGAGCGCCGTGGTTCGGGTCAGATGACGATCGGGGAGGTCGTCCAGGAGGTGGTCCACGGCGGGGACGACGAGCTCCCGCTCGTCGAGGTGGACGCCGACGGCCTGCTCGGCGACCTGCTGTCCGGCGAGGCCGACCGCCGTCTCGAACCCGTGGCGACCCCGGCCGCCTTCCACGGCACGCTGCGGCCCTACCAGGAGCGCGGCCTCGCCTGGCTCACCTTCATGTCCCAAATCGGACTCGGCGCCATTCTTGCGGACGATATGGGGCTCGGTAAGACTCTTCAGACATTGTCCCTGCTTCTCCGCGAACGTGAGCAGGGAGAGCAGGTGGGGGCGACGCTGCTGGTGTGCCCGATGTCGCTGCTCAGCAACTGGCAGAAGGAGGCCGCCCGCTTCGCGCCCTCGCTGGACGTCTACCTCCATCACGGCACGAGCCGCCTGCGCGGCGAGGAACTGGACGAGCGGGTGCGCGTGGCCGACCTCGTGCTCACGACGTACGGCACGGCGTTGCGCGACCACGACACCCTGGCCGGGTTCCCCTGGGCCCGGGTCGTCTGCGACGAGGCCCAGGCCATCAAGAACGCCGCCGCCCGGCAGGCCCAGGCGGTGCGCTCGCTCCCGGCGCGGACGAGGCTGGCGCTGACCGGCACCCCGGTCGAGAACCATCTGGCCGAGCTGTGGTCGATCATGGAGTTCTGCAACCCCGGCCTGCTCGGATCGGCGAGGGCCTTCCGCGACCGCTACCAGGAGCCGATCGAACGGCGCGGCGACGAGGTGGCCACGACCGCGCTCAAGCGGGCCACGGGCCCGTTCGTGCTCCGGCGCCTGAAGACCGACAAAACGATCATCTCCGACCTGCCGGACAAGATGGAGATGAAGGTCTGGTGCACGCTCACCCCTGAGCAGGCGAGCCTCTACCAGGCGGTGGTCGCGGACATGATGGACAGGATCGCCGGCAGCGAGGGCATCGAGCGGCGTGGGAACGTCCTGGCCGCGATGACCAGGCTCAAGCAGGTCTGCAACCACCCCGCACACCTGCTCAAGGACGGCTCCCGGCTGACCGGCCGGTCGGGGAAGCTGGCCCGGCTGGAGGAGCTGGCCGAGGAGATCCTCAGCGAGGGAGACAAAGCGCTGGTCTTCACGCAGTACGCCGAGTTCGGCTCGATGCTGCAGCCCTATCTGGCGGCGCGTCTCGACCGTCCGGTGCTGTGGCTGCACGGCGGGCTGCCGAAGAAGACGCGCGACGCGCTGGTGGAGCGGTTCCAGACCGAGGACGAGCCGATGATCTTCCTGCTGTCGCTCAAGGCCGCCGGCACCGGGCTCAACCTCACCGCCGCCGCCCACGTCGTGCACGTGGACCGGTGGTGGAACCCCGCCGTGGAGAACCAGGCCACCGACCGGGCGTTCCGCATCGGCCAGACCCGCAACGTGCAGGTCAGGAAGTTCATCTGCACAGGGACCCTGGAGGAGCGGATCGACGAGATGATCGAGCGCAAGAAGGCCCTGGCAGAAAGCGTCGTCGGGACGGGCGAGGACTGGATCGCCGGGCTGTCCACGGCGGAGCTGCGCGAGCTGTTCCGCCTGTCCCCCGAGGCGGTGAGCTGAATGCCGGTCGGGCGGGACGGCTGGTTCGAGGCCGCGCGGCCCATCAGGGTCGAGGGCGGCATCAAGGCGCGCTCGAAGCGGGGCTCCATCGGCGAGCAATGGTGGTCGCGGCGGTTCATCGACATCCTGGAGCGCGTCTGCGACGCGGGCAGGCTGAGCCGGGGGCGGGCCTACGCGCGACGGGGCCAGGTGCTCGACCTCGACCTCGGTCCCGGCCTGGTGCAGGCCCGGGTGCAGGGCTCGCGCCCGGAGCCGTACGACGTGAGCGTGCGGGTCACGGCCTACGGCGCGCGGGAGTGGGCGGGGCTGGTCGAGGCGCTGGCCGCGCAGGCCCTCCACCGGGCCAAGCTGCTCGCCGGGGAGATGCCGCCGGAGATCGAGCAGGTCTTCGAGGCGTGCGGGCTGCCGCTGTTCCCGGGCGAGCGCGGCCTGGACATGGCCTGCTCCTGTCCCGACTGGGGCTTTCCGTGCAAGCACCTGTCGGCCGTGCTCTACCTGCTGGCCGAGGCGTTCGACGACGACCCGTTCCTGGTGCTGGCCTGGCGGGGCATGGGCAGGGAGGCGCTGCTCGACGCCCTCCGCGCCACCGGCGGAGGCGGCCACGCCGGCGACGTTCACGGCGGCCGCGTTCAGGGTGGGCCCGGCGGCGGTGTACCCGGGCTGCTCGATGTGGCCGACGTTCCGTTCGCCGAGCGGATCGGCGACTTCTACGAGGCCGGCGCCTCACCGGCCCGCCTCGGCCCGCCGGCCGATCCCGGGTCGCCTCCCGACCTGCTGCTGCGCGCGCTGGACCCGCCGCAGGTCAAGGCCAGGCACATCCCGCTCCTCGACCTGCTGCGGCCCGCGTACCGGACTCTCGCGGCCGAGGAGAACGAGTAGGGATCAGGTGTCCTCGAAGCTCTGCGGGACCATCACCCGGACGCCGTTCGGGATGGTCCTGAGCACGAGCGGGGTGCGCAGCCGCACCTCGCCGTCGATGTCGGCCGCCATCGGCGGGTCGGTCTCCAGCAGCATCTCCTGACCGGTCACGAAGGGCCCGCCCGCGAGGCTGGTCCACCTGCCGGTGGTCGCCCGCACGAGGGTCTCCCCGAGCAGGCGCAGCCGCTTGCCGGAGCCGAGCTGGTAGGCCACCAGCTTGCGGTTGTCGATGCTCACGTCCCTGGCGATCTGCCAGCCGCCGTGGAATCGGCCGTTGGCGATGTTGAGCTGGTGGGTCAGCAGCTCGTGGCGCTTGCCGTCCACCGTGATGTAGGCGCGGAACGGCCGGTGCCTCGGCAGGATCGTGATCGCGGTCAGCGGGTAGGCCGCCCGGCCGAGCATCCGCTTGAGCCACGGCTTGACGGTGCCCGCCACCTCGACAGAGACGCCGAAGCTCGCGAGGTTGGCGAAGGGCCGGTCGCCGCAGATGCCGAGGTCGATGTCGGCCACCTTGCCCTCGGTGAACACGCCGATCGCCCCGGCCAGGTCGAGCGGCAGCCCCAGGCTGCGGGCGAAGTTGTTGGTGGTGCCCAGCGGCAGCACGCCGAGGGCGACGTCGCGGCCCGCCACGTGCCTGACCGAGCTGCTCAGCGTGCCGTCGCCGCCGCCGACGACGAGCAGGTCGGGGCCGGAGTCGAGCGCGCGGGTCAGGATGTCGCGCAGCCGCGAGGGGTCGGTCACGGGATGGACGCCCGTGAGCCGGAAGTCGCGCTCCTTCAGCAGCCGCAGCACCTCGGCGTAGTGGCGGCGGCCCCGCCGGGACTTGGTGTTCACGACGACGGCGGCCTTCCGCTCCCGGTGGATGGCCGCCGTATGCTCCGCCTTGCTCCGCACGGTCACATGCTAGGGGCCGCCGCGGCCGGGCGCGCGGCCCCGGGCACGAGTGTGCCCGGCTGCCGTCCGGAGCGGACGGCGGCCGGGCACGGGGACCACAGGGCTCTACAGCCCGGTGGCGGTTACTTCTTGGCCGGGGTGACCTGGACGATCGCGCCCAGGTTGGCCGGCAGCGGGCTGATCAGCTTGATCTGCACGCCGAGCTGCTTGCCCTCGTCGCCGGGGTTGCCGGTGCCGAGGATCGCGCCGCCGATGTCGGTGCCGTACAGCTCCGTCGCCGGGGTGCCGTCCGCGTGGACGATCCTGGTCGAGTACGGCTGGTTGTCCTTGGACGGGACGACGGCCGAGGAGTCACGCTGGCGGTAGTAGAGGCTGTCGTCGCGGACCTCCAGGCCGGGGTACCAGCCCTTGGCGTCCGTGAACGCCGACACCGCCGCCTGCTTGCCGAACGAGGTGCAGTACTCCTTGAACGGCTCGCCCTCGACGCACTCCTTGAACGGGTAGGTGCCGACGAAGTTGAACGCCGCGTTGGACGACTGCGGACGGGACGGCAGGTTCTTCAGGACGGTCGGGTCCTTCTCCGCCGCCGCACCCGTACGGCGCAGCGGGTCGAAGTGCGAGTCCACGATGAGGAGCTCGCCCTTCGGGCCCACCGACGGCAGGTCGAACGTGCGGCCCGAGACGTCGTTGTTGGCCACCGAGGTGTCGCGGTACCACACGAGCAGGCCGGGGGCGTTGTACTTGACCTTCTCGACCTTCCACGCGCCGTCGCGCAGCCAGGTCGTGTCGTAGGCGTACTGCAGGCCCTTGTCGAACCCGTCGAAGTTGCGCCACTCGGCCAGGTAGTACTGCGCCGCCTGCTCCTGGCCGGAGTGGATGACCCAGCCGGCGCCGCTGGTGTCGGTGAACGTGCCCTTGGTGGCCGTCCAGCCGTTGGCGCCGCCCTCGACGTCGTCGGTCCAGACCGCGGTGGCGCCGTTGTTCAGCGAGAAGTCGTCGTTGAACCAGCCGCGCTGCACGGACGCCGCGTCCGTGGCGTAGCGCAGGCGGATCTGGACGGACTTGCCCGCGAACGGCGCGAGGTCGACGTACAGGTGGTGCCAGCCGCCGCTCTCACCGGTGAGGCCGTACTTCTTGTTGCCGTAGTCCTTCAGGCGGCCGTTGGGGTCGGTGTAGTCGTCGCCGGTGCTGGCGAGGCTGCCGTCCTCGTTGTAGATCTTCTGCTCGGTCCAGGTGGCGCCGCCGTCGGCGGAGATCTCGAAGAACCCGAAGTCCCAGTCGGCCTCGATGCCCCAGTCGCTCCACCACCAGAACTTCGCGTCCGGTCCGGCGGGGACGTCGACGATCCTGCTCAGCTTGTTGTCGGCCCAGTCCTGGTCGCTGTTGGACCACCACAGGTTCGCCCCGCTGTGCGGGGTGGACATGATGTTCTGCTTGTCCGGCAGGTTGATCCGGACGCCGTCCTCGGTGCCCTTCGGCGTACGCGAGGTCTGGCCGACCGCCACGAGCTGGTTCTTGCCGCCCGGCTCGATGATCTTCGGGTTGGCCCAGCCGAGCACCCACTTGTCCCACAGGCCCATGTGGGTGGGCAGGGACTGGAAGATCGGCCCGGAGTGCGAGCCGCTCGACATCAGGTCCCAGAAGTCGACGTCGGAGTCGCCGGCGCCGGTGGTGTCGTACAGGTCCGGCAGGCCGAGGTCGTGGCCGTACTCGTGGGCGAACACGCCCACCCCGGCGTCCTCCGGCTGCAGGATGTAGTTGGAGATCTTCACGCTCGTGCCCGGCACCGTGTAGCCGCCGGCCACGTCGCTGGAGTGGGCCCACAGGGAGAACGTGCCCTCGGCGCCGCCGCCGCCCGACTTGTCCTCACCGGCGTGGATCAGCACGAGGTGGTCGACGACGCCGTCCGGCTCGTCGTAGTTGCCGTCGCCGTCGGCGTCGGAGGTGTCCTCCACGTCGTAGTCCGCCCACGGGAAGTTCGGGTTCGACTTCACGAGCGCGTCGACCGCGTCGACCGCCAGCTGGGCGGCGCCGCGCGGGTTGTCCGGGTGGCCGGTCATGTCCTGCGGGTAGGTGTGGCACTTGCCCGCGCCGTACCACGCCTCGGAGTGCGGGACCTTGATCCAGCCGACGGCCTCACCGGTGACGGTGTAGGCGCCCTTCGACATCTCCTCGTACATGTTCTTCATGGTGGAGCCGGAGATGTCGATGCCCTTCTTGCCGTCCCGGGGGTCGGTCAGGTCCGGGCGGACCCGGGTCGTGATCCCCTTGGAGGTGTAGAGCATGTTGTTGTAGTGGGCGGTGTTGAAGTCGGCCACCCACATGGAGTTGTTGTCCTTGCCCCCGCCGCCTGCGGTCGCGGGGTTGGGGATCTTGTTGTGCAGCGGGCCGTTCAGCTTGGTGCCCGGCGGCTCGGTGATGCAGTCGTCGACGTCGTCGATCGTCTTCGGGTGCGACCAGCCGGAGAAGTCGTCGTTGGCCTGGTCGTTGAACTCGACCAGCAGCGTGAGGAGCTTGGCGGTGCGGGTCGTCTGCGCCTTCTTGTAGATGAAGTCGAAGGGGTTCTTCCCGGTTCTGATCGCCTGCTTCTCGTGCTTGGCCAGCACCCGCGCCGCGACCGGGTTGCCGCTCGCGAACTTGTGGTCGACGGCCTGTGCCAGGGCCGCGGTGCGCTTGGCGCCCTTGGCCGGGACCTTCTCCTCGGTCGTGGTGAAGTCGCCCTGCACACGCGGCGGCGCGTAGTTGATGTAGTGGTCCTTGGCGGAGGGCTGGTAGCCCGCCGTGGGCGCCGCAGCCGCACCGGCCGCGGCCAGACCTCCTGCCGCCAGCCCGAGCGCGGGCACGATCGCGGCGAGACGCCGGATTCTTCTGGACAACGAGATCCCTTCCCGTCCGGGTTCCCCGGACACCCATGCACAGCGCGCCGGGATGAGCGCGCATGCGGGACCTTAAACGAGGGGGTAAAGGGAGGGTAAAGAGGCAACCGGTATGGTTGTCAAAATGTGATCTGTACCGAAAACCGTTAATAATTCCGGATGAGAGCCGATACCGAACCGTGTCGTAAAGTCCAGACGTGAACGAGCTGACCTCCGCGCTCGCCGCGGCGCTGCCGGACGGGCGAGTCCTCACCGACCCCGACGTCACCGACTCGTACGCCAGGGACCGCACGTTCGTGCCGCCGGGCAGGCCGCTCGGCGTGGTCCTGGCGGAGTCGCGCGACGACGTCGTGGCGACGATGCGCTGGGCGAGCGAGCACCGCGTGCCGGTGGTGCCGCGCGGCGCGGGCACCGGGCTCGCCGGCGGGGCGACGGCCGTCGACGGCTGCGTCGTCCTGTCCCTCGCGCGGATGACCGCGATCCGCGAGCTGTCGCCCCAGGACGAGATCGCGGTCGTGGAGCCCGGCGTCATCACCGCCGACCTCGACCGGGCGGCCCGCGAGCACGGCCTGATGTACGCCCCCGACCCCTCGTCGTACGAGATCTCGACCATCGGCGGCAACCTGGCGACCAACGCGGGCGGCCTGCGGTGCGTGAAGTACGGCGTGACCCGCGACTCCGCGCTCGGGCTCGAGGTCGTGCTGGCGGACGGGCGGGTGCTGAACACCGGCCGGCGGACGATGAAGGGCGTGACCGGCTACGACCTGACCGGCCTGTTCGTCGGCTCGGAGGGCACGCTCGGCGTGATCACCGCCGCGACGGTGCGGCTGCGGCGGGCGCCGCGCGAGATGGCCACGGTCGCCGCCGAGTTCACCTCGCTGCGCGACGCCGCGGCGGCCGTGTCGGCGATCGTCGCCGCGGGCTGCCAGCCGTCGATGCTCGAACTGATGGACCGCACGACCCTGCAGGCCATCGACGACTGGAAGAACATCGGGCTGGAGCCCTCGACCAAGGCGATGCTCATCGCCCAGGCGGAGGGCTCGGCGGACGAGATGGCGGCGCTGTGCGGGGCCGCGTCGTTCGTCGCGGTGTCGTCCACGCCGGAGGAGGCCGCCGAGCTCATCGGCATCAGGCGCCTGGCCTACCAGGCCAAGGAGCGGCTGGGCCAGTGCCTGGTGGAGGACGTGTGCGTGCCCCGCTCGGCGCTCCCCGAGATGATCACCACGATCGAGGAGGTCGCGGCCCGGCACGGCGTCATGATCGCGACGGTCGCCCACGCGGGGGACGGCAACGTGCACCCGGTGTTCGTGTTCGACCGCGGCCTCGCCGAGCCGCCCGAGGAGGTCTGGACCGCGGCCGACGAGGTCTTCCGCGCCGCGCTCGACCTCGGCGGGACGCTCACCGGCGAGCACGGCGTGGGCCTGCTGAAGAAGCGCTGGCTCGGCCTGGAGACCGGCCCCGTGGCGGCCGAACTGCACCAGGGCATCAAGCAGGTGTTCGACCCCCTGAACATCCTCAACCCCGGTAAGGCGATCTGACCACTGGTAGCGTTTGGTCCCATTGTCAGGTTGCGTGTTAATCGGGGGCGATGGTGGCGTTAGAGGCTGGGGATCCCGACCGCCTGGGCCCGTTCACGCTCGTCGACCGGCTCGGGGAGGGCGGCCAGGGAGTCGTCTTCCTCGGGCGCGGCCCGGCGGGCGAGCAGGTCGCGGTCAAGTTGCTGCACACCCGGCTGACGGCCGATCCCGAGGCACGGGAGCGGTTCCTGCGCGAGGTCGCGCTGGCGCAGCGGGTCGCGCCCTTCTGCACGGCCCCCGTCCTGTACGCCGACCTCGCGGGCAATCAGCCGTTCATCGTCAGCGAGTTCGTGTCCGGGCCGTCGCTGCGGCAGCTCGTCGACCGGGAGGGCCCGCGCCGGGGCGCCGCGCTCGAACGGCTCGCCATCAGCACGGCGACGGCGCTGGCCGCCATCCACCGGGCGGGCATCACCCATCGCGACTTCAAGCCGGCCAACGTCCTGATGGGCCCCGAGGGCCCGGTCGTCATCGACTTCGGGGTGGCCAGGGCGCCCGACTCGCCCCAGTCCACCGCGACCGGCGCGTCCATCGGCACGCCCGCCTACCTGGCCCCCGAGGTGCTCTCCGGCGGCACGGCGGGCGCGTCCGCCGACATGTTCGCCTGGGGCGTCACGATGGCGTTCGCCGCCACCGGCAGACCCGCCTTCGGAGCGGACACGATCCCCTCGGTGATCACCCGGATCCTGCACGCCGAGCCCGACCTGGGCGACCTCGCGGCGCCCCTGCGGGACATCGTCGCCGCGTGCCTGTCGAAGGACCCCGCGCTGCGTCCCTCGGCCGAGGACGTGGTCGCGCGGCTCACCGGGCAGCCCACCGTGCCCGTACGGCCCGCCGCCGCACCCCAGCCGCAGACACCAGGACCGCAGACACCCGGGCCGCAGGCATCCGGTCCGGGGCCGCACGGGGCCTACCCCCATGCCCCCGCGCCGGGACCGCAGGGCGCCGCACCGGCGCCCGGGCCGCACGCGCCCGCCCCGAGGCCGCAGGGCGCCGGAGCGCCCACGCCGCCCGCACCGCCCGTACGGCGCGGGCCCGGCCCCGACGGGGCGCGGCCGCGGCGGCCGGTGCTGACGTGGACGGCGGCCGGGATCGGGGTGTCGGCCCTCGCGGCGGCGGCCTTCCTCGTGCCGACGTGGGTGTCCGCCCAGCAGATCTCCTCGGAGGACGCCCTCGGCCCGACCGCCTCGCCCGCGGTTACACAGTCCCAGGACGCCGAGGTGCCCATCCCGCAGCCGTCCGAGCTGGTCACCAACCCCGCGCGGCCGAAGGACAGGAAGCCCTCGCCGAGTCCCTCGGCACGCCGGCCGAGCGTGGGGCCGAAGCCGTCGGCCTCCCCCGCGCGCACCCGCCGGGCGCAGCCGTCGCCCTCCCACGCGGTCCCGACCCAGGTCAAGCCCACTCACAAGGCCACCGCGCCCGCGCAGACCACCCCGGCGCCCGCGCAGACCACCCCGGCGCCGGCGAAGACCACCGCGGCGCCCAAGCCCAGCCCGACGGCCAAGGCCACCCCGACCCAGACCGCGGCGCCCAAGCCCAACCCGTACACCGCCAAGGGCGTGTGCGGCGGCGGCTACGCCGTCGTCGACTCGCACTCCTACGGGCAGGCGACGACGTACCTGCTCTACAACGCGTCCAACGGCTACAACTGCGTGATCACCATGTCGAAGTACGTCGTGCCCGGGAAGATCAAGATGAGCGCGGTGCTCAAGGTCCAGAACGGCTCGTCGAAGACCGACTCCGGCAGCTACACGACCTACGCCGGGCCGCTCCGGCTGCCGGCCAAGGGCAAGTGCGTCATCTGGGGCGGCGGCTACGGCACGGCCGCCTGGAGCAGCGCGTGGTCACACTGCGGCTGATCCGGAAGGCGCCGGGGCTGGTTCAGGTCGAGGCCGATTCGGACGGGGCGGGGGCCGGACCCGGCTCGTTGACGTGACGGCGGCTCACCACGGAGGATCATCACGTGACAGAACACGGTTCGGTGGTGCCATGACGGTGCTCGTCAGCCGGCTGGACACCTCCAGCGGCGAGTACGGAACGCGGCGCGAGGCCATGCTGGCGAAGCTCGCCGAGCTCGAGGCCGAGCACGCCAAGGCCGTCGCCGGAGGCGGGCCCAAGTACGTCGAACGGCACCGGGAGCGCGGCAAGCTGCTCCCCCGCGAGCGCATCGAACTGCTCGTCGACCCCGACTCGCCGTTCCTGGAGCTGTCCCCGCTGGCGGCCTGGGGCACCGAGTATCCCGTCGGCGCGAGCGTCGTGACCGGCATCGGGGTGATCGAGGGCGTCCAATGCGTCGTCACGGCCAGCGACCCGACCGTGCGCGGCGGCGCGTCCAATCCCTGGACGCTGCGCAAGACGCTGCGCGCCGCCGAGATCGCGCTGCGCAACCGCATGCCGTACGTGAACCTGGTGGAGTCGGGCGGCGCGGACCTGCCGTCGCAGAAGGACATCTTCATCCCCGGCGGTCAGGTCTTCCGCGACCTGACCCGGCTGTCGGCCGAGGGCGTCCCGACGATCGCGCTGGTCTTCGGCAACGCCACCGCGGGCGGCGCGTACGTGCCGGGCCTGAGCGACCACGTCGTCATGGTGCGGGAGCGGGCCAAGGTGTTCCTCGGCGGCCCGCCCCTGGTGAAGATGGCGACCGGCGAGGAGTCCGACGACGAGTCGCTGGGCGGCGCGGAGATGCACGCGCGGGCCTCCGGGCTGGCCGACCACCTCGCCGCCGACGAGTACGACGCGCTGCGGATCGGCCGCCGCATCGTGCGGCGGCTCGACTGGCGCACGAGCGGGAACGTTCCCGCCTCCGGCTACGCGGCTCCGCTGTACGACGAGGACGAACTGCTGGGGATCGTGCCGGAGGACCTGAAGGTCCCCTTCGATCCCCGCGAGGTCCTGGCCCGGGTGGTGGACGGCAGCGACTTCGACGAGTTCAAGCCGCTCTACGGGCCGAGCCTGGTCACCGGGTGGGCGAGCGTCCACGGCCACCCGGTCGGGGTCCTCGCCAACGCCAGCGGCGTGCTGTTCGGCGCGGAGTCCCAGAAGGCCGCCCAGTTCATCCAGCTCGCGAACCAGTCGCGTACGCCGCTGGTCTTCCTGCAGAACACCACGGGGTACATGGTCGGCAGAGAGTACGAGCAGAGCGGCATCATCAAGCACGGCGCGCTGATGATCAACGCGGTGGCCAACTCGACCGTGCCGCACATCACGATCGTCATGGGCGCCTCCTACGGCGCGGGCAACTACGGGATGTGCGGGCGGGCCTACGACCCCCGCTTCCTGTTCAGCTGGCCGAGCGCCAAGTCGGCGGTCATGGGCCCTGCCCAGCTCGCGGGCGTCATGTCGATCGTGGGCCGGGCCGCCGCCCAGGCGCGGGGGCAGGTCTACGACGAGGAGGCCGACGCGGCGATGCGGGCGGCGGTCGAGGCGCAGATCGAGTCGGAGTCGGCGGCGTTCTTCCTGTCCGGCCGGCTGTACGACGACGGGGTCATCGACCCCCGCGACACCCGTACGGTGCTCGGGCTGTGCCTGTCGGCGGCGGCGGGAGCGCCGGACGCCGGCCGGGCCGGCTACGGCGTCTTCCGGATGTGACCGGCATGCTCATCGGCACCATGCGTACGCGGATCGACGGGGGTGAGGGGTCATGATCGGGCGGCTGCTGGTCGCGAACCGCGGGGAGATCGCCCGCCGGGTCTTCCGCACCTGCCGGGAGCTGGGGATCGAGACCGTCGCCGTCTTCACCGACGCCGACGCGTCCGCCCCGCACACCGCCGAGGCCGACCAGGCCGTACGGCTGGGCGCCCCCCTGGCGTACCTCGATCCGGAGCGGATCGTCGAGGCGGCCCGCAGGTCGGGAGCCGACGCGGTCCACCCCGGGTACGGCTTCCTGTCGGAGAACCCCGGCTTCGCCCGCGCCGTGCTGGACGCCGGGCTGACCTGGATCGGCCCCTCCCCCGAGGCCGTCGCCGCGATGGGCAAGAAGATCGAGGCCAAGGCGCTGATGGCGGAGGCCGGCGTGCCGGTCCTGCCGACCATCCCGCTGTCCCCGGACGGCCCGGTGGAGATGACGGCTCCCGTGCTGGTCAAGGCGTCGGCGGGCGGCGGCGGGCGCGGCATGCGGGTGGTGCGCGATCCGGCCGATCTCGCCGGGGCCGTCGAGTCGGCCCGGCGGGAGGCGCTGTCGGCCTTCGGCGACGGCACGCTGTTCGCCGAGCCGCTGCTTGAGGGCGCCCGTCACATCGAGGTGCAGATCCTCGCCGACGCCCACGGCACGGTCTGGGCGCTCGGCGAGCGCGAGTGCTCGATCCAGCGCCGCCACCAGAAGGTGATCGAGGAGGCCCCCTCCCCCGCGGTCACCCCCGAGCTGCGCCGCGAGCTGAGCGAGGCGGCGATCCGGGCCGCCCGCGCGATCGGCTACCAGGGCGCGGGCACCGTCGAGTTCCTGCTGTCGGACGAGGGCTTCTTCTTCCTGGAGATGAACACCCGCCTCCAGGTGGAGCACCCGGTCACCGAATGCGTCTACGGGGTCGACCTCGTCCGGCTGCAGATCGAGGTGGCCGAGGGCGCCCATCTCGCCGCGCTGCCGCCGAGCCCGGTCGGTCACGCGATCGAGGCCCGTCTGTACGCGGAGGACTCCGGGGGCCGCCCGCAGAGCGGCGTGCTGCACCGTTTCGAGATCCCCGGCGTGGACGGCGAGTTCGGGCTCGGGGCACGGCTGCGACTCGACTCGGGCGTGCTCTCCGGCACCGAGGTGGGCGTCCACTACGACCCGATGCTCGCCAAGGTCGTCTCGTACGGCCGGGACCGGGCGGAGGCGGCCCGGCGGCTGGCGGACGCGCTCGCGCGGGCGCGCATCCACGGGCTGACGACCAACCGCGACCTGCTCGTGGGAGTGCTGCGGCACCCGGACTTCCTGTCCGGGGCGCTCGACACCGGCTTCCTCGACCGGCATCCCGCACCGGCCCCGCTCGCCGGTCCCGAGGCCGTACGGCTGTCCGCGCTCGCGGCGGCGCTCGCCGGGGCGGCTGCCAACCGCGCGGCCGCCCGGCGCGAGGGCGTGCTGGGCGGGCTGCCGAGCGGCTGGCGCAACGTCCCGTCCCAGCCGCAACGCGCGGTGTTCCGCGCCGAGGACGGCGGACGCCTGGAGGTCGCCTACCGGCTGACCAGGGACGGGCTGCGGGCCGAGGGCTTCGAGGACGTCACGCTCGTGGCGGCGGAACCCGGCCGGGTGGTGCTGGAGACGGCGGGCCTGCGGCACGCCTTCGAGGTGGCCTCCTACCCCGGCTTGAACCCCGGCTTGAACCCCGGCACGGTGCATGTCGACTCCCCGCTCGGTCCGGTGCGGCTCACCCCCGTCGAGCGGCTGCCCGAACCCGCCGCGCGCGTGACGCCGGGAGCACTGCCCGCCCCGATGCCGGGTACGGTCCTGCGTGTCGAGGTCAAGCCCGGTGACGTGGTCGAGGCCGGGCAGCCGGTGGTCGTGCTGGAGGCGATGAAGATGGAGCACCTGATCGTGTCCCCCGCCTCGGGCACGGTGGCCGCGCTGCACGTGACGCCGGGCGCGCAGATCGAGGCGGGCGTGCCGCTCGCCGTCATCGAGCCGTCGCCGCCGCGGGAACCGGACGGCGGCCTGCACGCGGAAGGCACCGGAACGGAGCCCGCGGCGGAGCCCGGCGCCGAAGCCGGCACGGCGGCCGGTGCGGGTTCTGACCCGGATCGGGGCGACCTCCCCGGCGCGGAAGGCCACCCGGAGACGAGACCGGAGACAGGGCCGGAGACACTGCCGGAGACACGGCCGGAGACGAGCGCGGATCCGGGCACGCCAGGCGGCCCGGAGATGGGCCCGGAGATCGGCCCGGAGATGAGCACAGAGATCGGCCCGGAGACGGGCACGGCGATCGGGGCACAGATCGGCAGGGAGATCGGCGCGGATCCGGGCGGGGAGGCGACGCAGCAGTGAGCGAACCCCAGGAGGTGCTGGTGCGCCGGGAGCAGGCGGGCGGCGTGGCCACGATCACGCTCGACTCGCCGCACAACCGCAACGCCCTGTCGTCCCGGTTGCTGCGGCAGCTCGACGACGCCCTGACGTGGGCGCTGGACGAGCCCGCCGTACGGGTCGTCGTGCTCACCGGCACGGGGCCGGTGTTCTGCGCGGGCGCCGACCTTAAGGAGCAGCGCGGCGGAGGGGCGCCGGTCACCGCGTCGTTCCCCGACATCATGCTGCGGATCTGGGAGAGCCCGAAGCCGGTCGTGTGCCGCCTGAACGGCACGGCGCGAGCGGGCGGCCTCGGCCTGGTGGCGGCCTGCGACTTCGCCGTCGCCCCGGCGACCGCGTCGTTCGCCTTCACCGAGGTGCGGCTCGGGGTGGTCCCCGCCATGATCGCGGTCACCTGCCTGCGCCGCCTGGAGCCCCGGGCCGCGGCCGAGTATTTCCTCACCGGCGAGGTCTTCACCGCCGAACGCGCGGCGGAGATCGGCCTGCTGACCCGGGCCGTCCCGGAGGAGGACCTCGACGCGACCGTGGCCCACTACACCGGCATGCTGCTGCGCGGCGGCCCCGAGGCGCTGTCGATCACCAAGCGGCTCGTGCGGGAGGTGCCGCTGCTGCCGGTCGAGGAGGGGTTCCGCGCGATGGCCGCGCTGTCGGCCGAGCGCTTCACCTCGGAGGAGGGGCAGGAGGGCATCCGGGCCTTCGCGGAGAAACGGCCCGCCGCCTGGGTTCCCGCCGAGGCCCCGGCCGCAGAAGCCGGGCGATGACCGCGGAGGCCGGACGGCCGGGACCGATGCGGGTCGCGAACTGCGGCGGCTTCTACGGCGACCGGCTGTCGGCCGCCGAGGAGATGGTCGAGGGCGGGCCCATCGACGTGCTGACGGGCGACTGGCTGGCCGAGCTCACCATGTCGATCCTCGCCGGCAACCGGCTCAAGGGCCGCCCCGGCTACGCGCGTACGTTCCTCACGCAGATGGAGCGGGTCCTCGGCACCTGCCTCGACCGGGGCATCAGAGTCGTCGCCAACGCGGGCGGCCTCGATCCGGCCGGTTGCGCGGAGGCGGTCTCGGCCCTGGCCGACCGGCTCGGGCTGCGCGCGGCCGTCGCCCACGTCACCGGGGACGACCTCATGCCACTCGCCGAGCCGCCGGTCAACGCGGACACCGGCGAGACCCTGCGGGCGGCGCCCCTCACCGCCAACGCCTACCTCGGCGGCCGGCCGATCGCCGTGGCGCTCGAACACGGCGCGGACGTCGTCGTGACCGGGCGGGTCACCGACGCGGCGCTGGTCACCGGGCCCGGCATGTGGTGGTTCGGCTGGGGTCCCGGCGACCTCGACCCGCTGGCCGGTTCCGTCGTCGCCGGGCATGTGATCGAGTGCGGCTGCCAGGCGACCGGCGGCAACTACGCCTTCTTCGAGGAGGTGCCGGACCTCGCCCACTGCGGCTTCCCCATCGCCGAGCTGTACGCCGACGGGTCGAGCGTGATCACCAAGCACCCCGGCACCGGCGGACTGGTCTCGGCCGGGACCGTGACCGCCCAACTGCTGTACGAGATCGCCTCGCCCCGCTACCTCGGGCCGGACGTGATCGCCCGGTTCGACACCGTCCGGCTGGAGCAGGAGGGGCCCGACCGGGTCAGGATCACGGGCGTGCGCGGCGAACCCCCGCCGGACACGCTGAAGGTCGCCGTCACCTACCTCGGCGGCCACCGCAACACGATGACGCTCGTGCTGACCGGCCTCGACATCACGGCCAAGGCCCGGATCGCGCAGGAGGCGATCTGGGCCCGCGTCCCCCGCGAGTCGTTCGAGCGGGTCGACGTGGAACTCACCCCCCTCGGCCATGCGGAGGTGAACGGCGGGGACGACGCCGGGACCGCGCTGCTGCGGATCACGGTCATGGACCCCGATCCGCGCAGGGCCGGGCGGGCGTTCTCCTCCGCCGTCGTGGAGACCGGTCTGGCGAGCTACCCCGGCTTCTACGGCCTGACGCCGCCCGGCGACGCCTCCCCCTACGGGGTCTACTGGCCCTCGTCGGTCGACGCGGGGGCCGTACTTCCGGTGGTGACCGTGGACGGGGTCCGCGTCGAAGTGCCGCACGTGCCGCCGTCCGGCCCGATTTTGGGCGAGCAGGCGGGCGGGCCGCCGCCGGGCGACGCGGCCGGTGCCGCGGTCCCGCCGTACGCCGGGGATCTCGCGGCCGGGCCGGTCGCGCCGCTCGGCACGGTCGCCGGCGCCCGCTCGGGCGACAAGGGCGGCGACGCCAACCTCGGCGTCTGGGTGCGCGACCCCGCACGGTATCCGTGGCTCGCGGCCTTCCTGACCGTTGACCGGCTCAGGGAACTGCTGCCGGAGGTCGGCGACCTCCCGATCGAGCGGTTCGCGCTGCCGAACCTGCACGCGCTGAACTTCGTCGTCCACGGGCTCCTGGGCAGAGGCGTGGCGGCCAGCCCGCTCCTCGACGCCCAGGCGAAGGCGCTCGGTGAGCGGCTTCGCGCCGTGTGCGTGCCCGTTCCCCCATGACTAGGATTGCGCCCGATCGCCGCCAATCGGGAGACAAGGACATGCGATTGCGCTTTCTCGGCTCCACGTCGGAGGCGGGGGCCTGCCCCTCCCTCTACGAGACCGACCGCGGCACGATAGTCGTCCAGGGCCTGGAGGTCGTGGACCGGGAGGCCCGCGCCGACCTGCGCCATGTGCTCGACGGGGAGAACGCGGTCGAGGTGCCGAGGGAACTCCTCGTCGAGATCGCCCGGCGGGTCTTGCCTGATCACGACTGATGGCCGCCCTCTGGCGTGATCCGGTGTGCCGGGTCTACCTTGGTCCGCACCACGGCCGGAGGTGGGCATGAGCGGTTTCCATCAGGCCCGCATGGACCTGGGAGCCCAGCTACGCCGGTTGCGGGAGAACGCCCGCATGTCCGGGAAGGACCTCGCCGAGCGGCTGCGCTGGCAGCCGTCGAAGGTCTCGCGGATCGAGAACGCCCGCCAGACCGCCACCGAGGACGACGTGGCCCTGTGGGGGAAGGCCGTGGACGCCGACCCGCAGACGGTCGACGGCCTGATCCGGCAGGCGGCCGGCCTGCTGGAGCGGCAGGACTCCTGGCGCCAGCGGCACAGGAACGGCCTGGCCGGGCTGCAGGAGGACGTCCGCGACCTGGAGACGCGCACCCGGCTGTTCCGGGCCTTCGAGCCGGGCGTGGTGATCGGCCTGCTGCAGACCACCGAGTACGCCAGGCACATCTTCGGCAAGGTCAGGCGGGTGTACGAGTCCACCGACGACGTGGACGACGCCATCCGCGTCCGCATGCGGCGCCAGGAGATCCTGTACGACCCGGCGCGGCGGTTCCGGTTCGTCATGCCGGAGGCGGTGCTGCGTTACCGGCTCGCGCCGCCGGACGTGATGCGCGGCCAGCTCGACCGGCTGATCGCGGTGACCACGCTGCCGAACGTGGAGTTCGGGCTGCTGCCGTTCGAGGCGCAGTTGCCGTCCGCCCTGATGAACTCGTTCTGGATCTACGACGACTGCATGGTCGGGGTCGCGACCAGGACAAGGGACCTGCTGCTTCGCGACGCCGAGGACGTCGCCTTCTACGCCCAGGCGTTCGAGGAGTTCTGCGAGGTGGCGGCCTTCCGCGACGACGCGAGGGCGCTGATCGTGCGCGCCCTCGACGACTACGCCCGGCCGCGCTGACCCGGCCGCGCTGACCCGGCCGCGGGTGGCCCGGCCGCCGTACGCTCACCGCGAGGCGCCGCCGTGCCACCGCCGGCGGGCCTGGAGGCCACTGTGCCGGTCAGAGCTCGGCGGCGAGCGAGCGAAGCCCGGCGATCACCTCCGCGCCGCTGGGGGCGCGGTCGGGATCCACCAGCCATTGCAGCATCAGGCCGGTCAGCAGGGCGAGCGGCACCGAGCCGCCGAGTCCCTCCCGTCCCTCGCGCTGCCCCTTGGCGAGGTGTTCGCGCACCTCCGGTGACCGCTCGGCCTGCACCACGGCCTCGAGCTGGGCCACCCACAGCGCCCGGTGGGTGGTGAAGCTGTCGATCAGCGCCTGCCAGCCCTCCTCGGGCTTGCCGGACGGGGCGCGAGAGGCGAGTTCCTGGGAGAGCTCGTCGACCGCTTCGACCAGGGCCTGGGTGAGCAGGGCGTCCTTGGAGCCGAAGTGGTAGCCGATGGCGGCATGGCTGACCCCGGCGGCAGCGGCGATGTCGCGGACGGTCGTGTGCGCCCACCCGCGCTCGATCAGGCACCGCTTGGCTCCGGCCAGCAGATCCTCTCGGTTTCCCATGCCGCGCAGCATACCGGATGCCTTGCCCAAATGGTTTATCCAAATGGTTTGACCACATGGACAAACCCGGGCTACGGTCATGCCATGACCACGACGAAGGTTCTGATCTCGGGTTCGAGCGTGGCCGGACCCGCCCTCGCCTACTTCCTGCACCGCGACGGCTACGACGTGACGGTGGTCGAGCGCGCGCCTGACCTGCGCGACAGCGGCTACGCCGTGGACTTCCGCGGCGCGGCCTTCGACGTGCTGGAGGAGATGGGCATCCTCTCCGAGGTCCGCGAACACGACACGAAGATGAGCGGCACCGTCCTGGTCGACGAGGAGGGCGCCGAGATCGGGCGCCTGCCCGCCGAGGCGTTCGCCGGCGAACTGGAAGTGCCCAAGCGGGAGCTGACCCGCATCCTGCACCGCATCACCGCCGGCGACGTGGCGTACGTGTTCGACGACTCGATCACCGCACTGACCCAGCACGAGTCCGGGGTCCACGGGTCTGGGGTGACGGTCGAGTTCGAACGCGGCGGCACCCGCGAGTTCGACCTGGTGTTCGGCGCCGACGGCGTGCACTCGAAGGTGAGGCAGCTGGCCTTCGGCCCCCATGCCGGCGCGCTGCGCCACCTGGGCCTTTCCGGTGCCGGCTTCAGCATCGCCAACCACCTCGGCCTTCGCCGCAGCGGAATCCTGCAGCACGGCAAGGACACGGCGATCTTCCTGCTCAACACCGGCGACGCCGACCGGCTCACGGTCAGTCTGTCCTTCTCCACGGCCTCACCCGCGCTCGACAGGCGGCCCAGGCACGAGCAGGAGCAGGCGGTGCGCGCCGCCTACGCCGGGCGCGGCTGGCAGGTGCCCCGGCTGCTGGAGGCGATGAGCGAGGCGGACGACTTCTACTTCTCCTCGACCTGCCAGGTCCACCTGGACCGCTGGTCGTCGGGCCGGATCGCGCTGGTCGGCGACGCGGGCTACTGCGCCGCGCCGACCAGCGGCATGGGCACCTCACAGGCGCTGATCGGCGCCCGGACGCTGGCACGCGCCCTGGCCTCGGCCGGCGGCGATCACGCGGCCGCCTTCGCCGCGTACGAGGCGGAGCTGCGGCCCTATGTCGCGGAGAACCAGGCGTTGGGCCAGGAGACCGCGGTGACGATGTTCGGTGGCGGCGGAAGCGGCGGCGGAAGCGGCGGCGGAAGCGGCGGTGGAACCGGCCCTGCGGACGCGCACAGCGCGTAGCGCCGCTCCTCGTGGGCACGCGCCCGGCCGGTTGCGCCCGGCCTTCCCGGCACTCACCTGCGGGACGTCGCGGCCCGGCACCGGCCGCGACGTCCCGCCTCACTCCCCCCGCGGCCGTCCGTCACTTCCCCAGAGCGGTCTGCAGGTCCATGACGTGGTCCTGCGTCTGCTGCAGCAGCGGGCGCAGCGCCTCGGCCACGTCGCTCAGGCCGAGTTCCTGGGCCTGCTCCACGCGCTCGCGGTAGCGGCGCAGCTGCTCCTGCTCCAACTCCAGGTCGAGCCGGAGGGCGTCGGCGCCGTCGGTCGCCACCGGCACCTCGGGAACGCGGACGCTCGGGACGCCGCCGAGGAAGTCGATCTGCTCGGCCAGCGTGCTCGCGTGGTCGAGTTCCTGGCCGAGGTGCTGCTTGAGCTCCTCGATGATCGACAGGTACTGCGCGCCCTTGATCGTGGCCGTGTGCTGCACGTACTGCACGATCGAGCGGTACTCGCTCTCCAGATCCTCGTTGAGCAGGGCGATGAAGCCCTCGGTGTCCATAGGAGTCCTTTCATCGGTCGGAAGGCCATCACGTACCCGCTGAGGAGGCGGCCGAACGCCGTCAGCCCAGCTTGTACAGGGAGGACCCGCTACCGCCCGTGCCGCTGTCCGTGCCCCCGTACTCCACGGCCCCGACCCGCGTGCCGTGCGCCTTCACCCATTCGGTGACGTCCGGGCTCGCGCCGCGGGAGGGCCCGAAACCGCCGTCGCCGATCAGGATGTACGTGAGCTTCCCCTCGGCCACGTACCGCTGCAGCTTGTCCACCGTCATCGCCGGGTCGGACCCGGTGAATCCGCCCATCGCGATGACCGGCTCGCCGGTGGACAGGATGAGCGACGACGCGCTCTGCGCGCTGTCCACCGCCACCAGCCAGGTGGCGCTGCCCTTGTTCCGCTTCAGGTACGCCGCCATCGCGGCGTCCACCTGGCCGCCGGGCCCGCGCATGCCGCGTCCGCCCTGCACCGCCCTATCCTGCACGGCCCTATCCTGCACGGCCCCGGCCTGCGTGTTCCCGCCGGGCGCCTCGCCCCCGGGAGCCGTCGCGCCTCCCGGTCGCATGCCTCCGGGCGGGGTCATGCCGCCGAAGCCGCCGCGGCCGAACGGTCCTCCCATGCCCTGCGACGGCCCCGCCGTGGGGTTGGTGCCGTTCACCGCCGCGCCCAGCGGCGTCACCGCGTACGCCGCCGGACCGGCCAGCCCGGCCGCGACCGCCGCGGCGAGCGCCACGGCCGTGATCCGCGCGGCCGCCCGGCCCCCACGCCCGGCCGGACCGCCACGCCCGGTGTCACTCTCCGTGTCACTCTCCGTGCCGCGGCCCGCGAACGCCGTGACCGCCAGGGCGAGCACCGCGACCGCCGTGGCGCCCGCGACAACCCAGGCGAGCCACGGCACGAACTCCGGCGTACGGCGCAGCACGACGAACGACCAGGCTCCGGTCACGGCGACCGCGGCGGCCAGGATCAGCCGCCAGGCGGCCGAGGCGCGTGCCGCCCGCCACATCAGCACGCCGCCGACGCCGGTCAGCGCGGCGACCGCGGGGGCCATCGCGGTCGTGTAGTACGGATGGAAGGTGCCGCTGGAGAAGCTGAAGACGGCATAGTGCACGACGAGCCAGCCGCCCCACACCAGCAGCGACGCGCGCACCGCGTCCCTCGCGGTCCCCTTCGACGGCTGGAGGCGCGGCCTGGAGACCAGGACGAGACCGCAGACGAGGGCCACGGCGGCGAACGGGAGCAGCCAGGAGATCTGCCCGGCCATGACGTCGTTGAACAGCCTGCCCGCGCCGGACGCGCCGCCGAAGCCGCCACCGGCCCCACCACCCGGGCCGCCGCCGAAGGCGCGTGTCACGCCTTCCGGGGCGTCGGCGGGAAGCCTGCCCGGGCCGCCGCCGTTGCCCGCGCCGCCGAAGATCCGGCCCAGGCCGTTGTAACCGATCACCAGGTCCCAGACGGTGTTGTCCGTGCTGCCGCCGATGTACGGCCGCGAGGACACGGGCCATCGGTCGACCACGACCATCCACCACGCGCTGGTGACCACGAGGACCGCCCCGGCGGCCAGCAGGCGTCCGATCCGGCGTACGAACGCCCCCGGCGCGGCGTAGAGATAGGTCAGCGCGAACCCCGGCAGCACGAGGTATGCCTGGAGCATCTTGGTGTTGAAGGCGAGGCCCACCAGCACGGCCGTGACCAGCAGCGTGCGCAGGCGCCCGGTGCGGATCGCCTCCATGCAGAACCATCCGGCCGCGACCAGCAGCAGCACCAGGACGGTGTCCGGGTTGTTGTCCCTGTTGATGGCCACGGTGATGGGGGTCAGCGTCATGACGAGCGCCGCCAGCAGGGCCGCGGCCCCGGCCGCACGGGCGTCGAGCCCGCGCAGCGCCCGCCCCGCGGCGGAGTGGACCAGTGCGACCGACGCCACGCCGGCCGCCGCCTGCGGCAGCAGCATGCTCCACGTGCCGAACCCGAAGATCCGCGCCGACAGCCCCATCACCCACAGCGCGAAGGGCGGCTTGTCGACCGTGATGTACGACCCGGCGTCGAGCGCGCCGAAGAAGAACGCCTTCCAGCTCTTCGTGCCGGAGTAGATCGCGGCGGCGTAGTAGTCGTTGGCGTACCCGTTGCGGCCGAGCGCCCACGTGTAGAGCACGGCGGCCAGGACGAGGACGGCCCATTTCCCCCAGCGCAGGAGCGGCGTCACCCGGTCCGCCGGGGCCCGGTGGCTCATCGGGGTCACGGAGGCGAGGAGGGTCATCGGGAGTCCTTCCGGGGCGCGAAGACCCAGGAGCGCAGGAGCAGGAAGCGCAGCAGGGTGGCCAGGCCGTTCGCCACGATGACGGCGGCGAGCTCGGCCGCCCGTGACGCGCCGCCGGGCAGCGCGGCCAGCCCCCCGCTGGTCAGCGCGAGCCCGGCGACGAAGGCGACGAGCCCGCCGAGGTGATGCCGCAGAGCGCCCGCCCGGCCCCGCACGCCGAAGGTGAAGCGGCGGTTGGCCGCGGTGTTGGCGACGGCGGTGACGAACAGCGCGATCGCGTTGGCCGCCACGGGCGGCAGCACCGAGCGCAGCATCCAGAACAGCGCCAGGTGCGCCACGGTGCTGATCGCCCCGATCACCGCGAAGACGGGGATCTGCGTGCGCATCGACGTCCGGGACGGCGGCGCCGCGGGGGCCGCGAGGCTCCCCCGGGCGACCCGCCACATGCCCTTGAGGTCGTCCACGGCCGTCCTGACGATGTCCACACGGCTGTCGGGGTCGTCCACCCAGTCGACCGGCACCTCGTGAATGCGCAGCCCGTGCTGCTCGGCCAGCAGCAGCAGCTCGGTGTCGAAGAACCACGCCTCGTCCTTCACCGCGGGGAGCAGGGCCTGCACGACCTCGGTGCGCGCCGCCTTGAACCCGCACTGCGCGTCGGAGAAGCGCGCCCCCATGAGCGAGCGCAGCAGCAGGTTGTACGACCTGGAGATGACCTCCCGCTTCGGGCCGCGCACCACGTTGGACCACGGGGACAGGCGGGTCCCGATCGCCAGGTCGCTGTGGCCGGTCATCAGCGGCGCGATCAGGGGGAGGAACGCGTCCAGGTCGGTCGACAGGTCCACGTCCATGTAGCCGACCACGTCGGCGTCGCTGGACTCCCACACCCGCCGCAACGCCCGGCCCCGGCCCTTCTGGTCGAGATGGACGGCCCGCACTCCCGGCAGCTCCCGGGCCAGCCGCCGGGCGATCGTCCACGTGCCGTCCGTGCTCGCGTTGTCGGCGATCGTCACGCGGAAGCCGTACGGGAAGTCTCCGCTCAGGTAGGCGTGCAGCCGCTCCACGCTCGCGGCCAGGACGCGCTCCTCGTTGTACACGGGGACGACAACCTCGACCAGGCGGGTCCTGCGGGACGCCCCGGCCGCCGGCCCGGAAACCATCGTCATGCTCATGGGCCCACGCTCGCGGGCCGGAATGGGACGGCTCTGAGGCGTTCATTAACCCCGGATGAGAACGCCCCCGAGGGGCTCCGGTCAGACGATCGGGGGGCGGCCCGGTGACCATGACCTGGCCCTCGATCGAACCCACCGTCTCGTTGGGCCGCTCGGTGCCGCTGCCAGTAGGAGACAAGCGGGGCCAGCCGCCCAAAGTGATATCACAGTAGCGGCCTTTATTGATAGCATCGAACGATGAAACAACTGCTGCTTCGGATCGATGACGACCTACATCGGCGCATCACGCGCCGAGCTCACCGGACTGGCCGATCCATCAACGCGACCGCCGGAGAGATCCTCGCGAGGGGCGTCGCCGATGAGGTGCTCGACGCACGGGCCGAACTGCGCGCCCGGGCCCGCCGCCTGGGTGTCCTCGCGGAAGGTCATGTGCCCACGGCGCAACGGGTGACCAGCACCGACCGCGAGCGCGCTCTGGAAACGACCGAAGGTATCGGCCCCATACTTGACCGGCTCTGGGCCGAAGGTCGCTGACCGCCGCCATGCTCACCTATGTCGACTCCTCCGTCCTCGCCTGCGCCTACCTTCGTGACGAGCCCGGTCATGGCCGGGCTCGTGAGCTGCTGGAAGACCCTGATCATCTGTTGGTGACGGGGACGCTGACGGTGGTTGAAGTGACCGGCGTTCTGGTGCGCGCGGCACGCACGCAACGGCTGATGGATCTGGACGGAACTCTCGCGGTTCTATCGTCCGACCTCGGCGAAGACGGTCCTGTCACGCTGCTCGCCGCTCCACGTGAGGTACTCGAACGGCGCGCCACCGAGATCGTCTATGCCCATGCGCTGCGCGCGCTCGACGCGATTCACCTCGCTCTGGCCGAGACCGCGGCGATTCCTCTTCTGGAGGAAGAGGGAGACAAGCTCGGCTTCGCCAGCCGCGATCGCTTTCAGGCGCAGGCCGCCGAAGCACTCGGATTCGCTCTCGTGTGAACCCCGGCCAGCCGTGCACACAGCCGCATTACCGCAAGGAACGGCAGACGGTCGAAGAGCCGCGACGCTGGGCGACCGCGAGGGAGGAAACCCATGCGCGTACCGAGCAGGACGTCCGCCGACACAGCGCCGCACTCATCGGGCGCATCGACCACGCGAAGGCCAGGGGCACGCTTGAGGGCGTCCAGCGCGCGATAGACGCGCTCCGGAAGACGCTGGCGGACGTCCCGACGGGCAACCCGGGATTCGGCGCGGAGCTGAGGAAGCTGCGCGAGCGTGAGGCCTGGCTCCAACGAGCCCTGGCAGAAAGAGATCATGCGTCCCGTTCCCGCACCTGAGGGGCGCAGCCCAAGAGCGTCCGGCTGAAACGTGATCGACTCCGGGAGGTGCTGCGTCGGCTGCTGGAGACGGACATCGCGTGATCGTTTCGGCCCTCGAGGTGCGAGACGCCGCCCTGGCCCCGCCGGTCAGACGATCGGGGGGCGGCCCGCGCGGGTGAGGCGTGCCACGGTGGCCCAGGACATGGGACGGCGCTGCCCGTGCCCGCCCTTCAGGCCCTCGCGCAGCCCCCGGAACCAGACGGCGAGGTTCGCGCGGGAGCGGATCCGGGCGACGCTGACCACGGTCCAGACGGCCAGATAGACCGGAATCAGCGGGGCGGGCAGGCGGCGGTAGGCGAGCCACACGCGGTTGCGCGCGACGAGGCGATAGAAGGGGGCGTGCCTCGCGGGGTCGGTGGCGGGGTGGTGGATGACGACGTCCGGCGCGTAGTGGCCGACGCGTCCGAGGTCCCACAGCCGCCAGCTCAGGTCGATGCCCTCGTGGAAGAGGAAGAAGTGGCCCGGCCAGCCCCCGGCCTGCTCGTAGTCGGCGCGGCGGACGAGGACGACGCCTTCGGCCATGACGGTGATGGTGCCGGGCCGGGAGGCGGTGCCGGCGCGCAGGCGGGGCACCCAGCGGCGCAGCGTGACCCCGGTGCCGGGGTCGGCGATGCGCGGCTGGATGTACGCCGCCGTCGGGTGGCGGCGGGCGACGGCGACGAGCCGGGCGAGGGTGTCGGTGACAGGCAGGACGGCGTCGTTGTCGAGGAAGAAGACGAACTCACCGGCGTCGGGCCCGGCGAGGGCGTCGGCGCCGGCGTTCCGCCCGGCGGGGATGCCCTCGTTGACGGGCAGGACCACCGTGCGGACCCCGGCGGGCACGTGGTCGGGCTCGACACCGTTGCCGACGATGACCACACGCAGGTCGACGTCCCGCTGGGCCAGGAGGGACTCCATCGCCCGTTCGAACGGCTCGGGCCGGTCGTTCATGGTGAGCACCACCACGTCGACGGTGGCCTTCGGGCTGGTCATCCTGTCGCGTCTCCAGAACGGGCTCGGCACCTGGTGGAGCGAGCGGGATCTCGTCATCCGTCGTTCCCGTCGCGTTAACCCGCCCACACTAGTGGAGCACCGCCGTTCGAAACTCCCGATGGCACACGTTGGCGGGAGCCGTTCGCCCGGCCGCACCGGGGCTCCTGGCGGGGCACCGCCGGAGATCCATCGGTACGCCTCCCGCCGAGGTGCGCCTCCTCCATGCCGTGAGCGGGTCAGGGGGTCGGCGGGCCGCCGGGGAGTTCGACCGTGGCGAGCGTGCCGCCGCCGGGCGCGTTCTCGATCGCGACCCGTCCCCCGGCGTCCCGTACGGCCTGCGCCACGATCGACAGGCCGAGGCCCGAGCCGGGCAGGCTGCGCGCCGACGGCGAGCGCCAGAACCGCTCGAAGACGTGCGGCAGCTCGTCCCCGGGGATGCCGGGGCCCTCGTCGCGCACGGTCAGCACGCCGCCCTTGAGCCGCACGGTCACCAGGCCCCCGGGCGGGCTGAACTTCACGGCGTTGTCGAGCACGTTCACCGCGGCCCGCTGCAGGCCCCGGGCGTCCCCGTGGACCTGCCACGGCTCCAGGTCGACGTCGAAGCGCAGCCCGGGGCCGCGCCGCCTGGCCCGCTCGACCGCCGACGCCACCACCTCGTGCAGGTCGATGTCGGACGACAGCTCGCCGCTCTCCGCCTTCCTCGACAGCTCGAGCAGGTCGCCGATGAGGCTCGACATCTCCTCGAACTGCTCCTTGACGTTCGCCAGCAGGCGCCGCTTGGCCGCAGGCTCGATGGCGCGGCCGGTGTTCTCACTGCGCAGCATCAGGTCGATGTTGGTGCGCAGGCTCGTCAACGGGGTGCGCAGCTCGTGTCCCGCGTCGGCCACGAGCCGCCGCTGGCGCTCCTGCGAGCTGGACAGGGCGGCGGTCATCGTGTTGAACGACCGGCTGAGGCGGGCGATCTCGTCCTCCCCCTCCACCGGGATCGTCACGCTCAGGTCCTCCGTCCTGGCCACGTGCTCGACCGCGCGGGTCAGCCGCTCCACCGGGCGCAGCGCCGTACGGGCCAGCCAGAGACCGGCCACGGCGGCGCCGAGCACGCCGAGCACGCTGACCGAGCCGAAGACGAGGGCGAGGATGCGGAGCGTCTGGTCCATCTCGGCGGTGGAGCGGAACACGCTGACCGTCACCGGGCCCTGCGGCAGGGGCGGCTCCGGGAACTGGGCGGCGTCGCCCGGCGGGCCGCCGAAACGCGGCTGATACCTGAAGGTGTAGACGAGCACCGAGGTGCCGTCGGTGGTGACCGCGTCGCGCAGCACGGGCGTGCCGCCGGAGACCGCCATCATCTGCTCCCGCGCGGTCGGCGTCACCTGCGCCGATCCGGACGCGACGCACACCGAGCCGTCCGCCAGGACGACCTGCCAGCTGCGCCCGGAGGGGTCCCAGTCGGGCCGCGGGTGGCCCTCCTTGCGTCCCTGACCGGCGCAGTCCCGCAGCGCGAACCCGACCTGTTGCGCCGGCGGCTGCAGGTGCGTGATCGAGCCGACGATCTGGCCGCGCATCTCGCCGCGGACGAGCAGCCAGCACACGGCCGCCGCCACCGCGACGGCCAGGGCGACCGCCGCCGCGATCAGCAGGGTGAGCCGGGACCGGAGCGAGCGCCGCCTCACGGCGACGGCCGCAGCACGTAGCCCACGCCGCGCACGGTGTGGATCAGTCGCGGCAGCCCGCCCGCCTCGGTCTTGCGCCGCAGGTACATCACGTACACGTCGAGCGAGTTCGACGACGGCTCGAAGTCGAAGCCCCACACCTCCCGCAGGATCTGCTCGCGGGTGAGCACCTGACGGGGATGGGTGAGGAACAGTTCGAGCAGCAGGTGCTCGGTGCGGGTGAGGTCGAGCCTGCGGCCGGCCCGGGTGACCTCCCAGCTCGCGGTGTCCATGCGCAGGTCGCCGAAGGCGAGGACGTCGCCGCCGCTCTCGTTCTGCGCGTACTGCCCGCCGCGCCGCAGCAGCGCCCGCACCCGGGCGAGCAGCTCGTCGAGCTCGAACGGCTTGACCAGGTAGTCGTCCGCCCCGGCGTCCAGACCGGAGACGCGGTCGCCGACGGCGTCGCGCGCGGTCAGCATGAGGACCGGGAGCCGGCTGCCCGAGGCGCGCAGCCGCCGGCAGGCCGTCAGCCCGTCGAGCCGGGGCATCATGACGTCGAGGAGGACCGCGTCGTACGATCCCCCGTTCTGTCCCGCGCGGTCGAGGAGGTCGAGCGCGGTCAGCCCGTCGGCGGCGGTCTCGACCGCGTAGCCCTCGAACTCCAGGCTGCTGCGCAACGCCTCCCTCAGGGCGGGCTCGTCGTCCACTACCAGTAGTTTTGCCGGTTCCTCACGCACCGGCACAAGCTACCCGGGCGTCATGAAGGTTCCGTTAACACCGCCATCGCGGCGTTGTGGCCGGGGATGCCGCTGACGCCGCCGCCTCGACGGGCGCCCGCGCCGCACAGCAGCACCCGCTCGTGCGCCGTCTCGACGCCCCACTGAGCGGGCCGGGCCCCGTGGCCGCCCTCCTCCTCGGCGTACGGCCAGGACAGGTCGTGGTGGAAGATGTGGCCGCCGGGCAGGCCCGCGTCCCGCTCCAGGTCGAGCGGGGTCTTGACCTCCAGGCAGGGCTCGCCCGAGGGCGCGCGCAGCAGGCAGTCCTCGATGGGCTCGTCGAGCACGGAGTCGATCGAGGCGAGCGTGCGGGCCAGCGCCTCCCGCTTGGCCGCCGGATCGGCGAACAGGCGCGCCGGCATGTGCAGGCCGAACAGCGTCATCGTGTGCGCCCCCGCCTCCCGCAGCCGCGGGCCGAGGATCGAGGGGTCGGTGAGCGAGTGGCAGTAGACCTCGGCTGGCGGCAGGTCCGGCACCTTCCCCGCGGCGGCCTGCGCGTACGCCGCGGCGAGCTGGTCGCGGCTCTCGTTGATGTGGAAGGTGCCGCTGAACGCCTCGGCGGGGTCCACGGCGGGGTCCCGCAGCCGGGGCAGCCGCGACAGCACCATGTTGATCTTGAGCTGGGCGCCCTCGGGCCGCTCGGGCGTCTCCCCGAGCAGCCGGGCGAGCACGGCGGGAGGCAGGTTGGCCAGCACCTTCCCCGCGGTCACCGCGTGCTCCGCGCCGTCGTCGAACGTGACCTCTCCCGTGCCCGGGTCGATGGCCAGCACCTCGGCCCCGGTGCGGATCTCGGCCCCGTGCCGCCGGGCGACCTCGGCGAGTTCGGTGGTCACCGCGCCCATGCCCCCGACAGGGACGTTCCACTCGCCCGTGCCGTCGCCGATGACGTGGTAGAGGAAGCACCGGTTGGCCAGCAGGTCGGTGGCCGGATCGGCGAAGGTGCCGATCAGGGCGTCGGTGAGGACGACCCCGCGGACCGTGTCGTCGGCGAACCGCTCGTCCACCACCTCGCCGACGGGCCGTTCGAACAGGTCGCGCCACGCCTCGTCGTCCCCCACGACCTCCCGCAGGGCCGTACGGCCGCGCAGCGGTTCGAGCAGGGTCGGCGCGACCCGCCGGGCCACGTGGGCGGTCATCCCGTAGAACCGCTCCCAGGCCGCCAGGTCGTGCCGTCCCCCGGTCACCGCCTCGAAGGAGGCGGCGGTGCGCGCGGCGTCCTCGTTGTCCACGAGCAGGCCGGTGTCGCCGGCCGGGGTGTAGGAGGCGAAGCGGCGGCGGCGCAGGTCGAGGCGCAGCCCCAGATCCTTCACGATCTTCGTGGGCAGCAGGCTGACCAGGTAGGAGTAGCGCGACAGCCGCGCGTCCACGCCGGGGAACGCGCGGGCCGACACCGCGAGGCCGCCCACGTGGCCGAGGCGTTCCAGGACCAGCACGCTGCGCCCCGCCCGGGCGAGGTAGGCCGCGGCGACGAGACCGTTGTGCCCGGCGCCGGCGATGACGACGTCGTAGTGCGAGCGTGGCATGGAGCGTTCTCCCGGGTCGTACGTGGCTCGGTGTCACAGGTGTTCGCGGGCCGGGGCGGCGGGCGTGGGAGGGTCTCGGAGGGGGTCACGGGAGGAATGGCGGCGGGTGGGCCTGGGCGGACGCCCGCAACTTATCGCAAGATCCCCCGCAAGACTCGGGCAGAATATGCCGAAGCGGACAATCTTCCGCCAACGAAAAAACCCCAAGCGGGAGACAGGAGAGACATGCGCGTTTCCGATGAGGTCGCCGAGGCGCTGGCCGCCGGCCGTCCGGTCGTCGCCCTGGAGTCCACCATCATCTCCCACGGGCTTCCCCAGCCCCGCAACCTCCAGGTCGCCCTCGAACTGGAGGACATCGTCCGGCAGGCGGGGGCCGTGCCGGCGACGGTGGCGGTGCTGGACGGCGTCCCCCGGGTGGGCCTGGACAAGGACGGGCTGGAGCGGATCGCGACCGAGCCGGGCCTGCGCAAGCTCGGCTTCCGCGATCTCGCCCCGGCCGCGGCGCTCGGGCTGAGCGGCGCCACGACCGTCTCGGGCACCTCGTTCCTGGCCGCCCGCGCGGGCGTGCGGGTGTTCGCCACCGGGGGTCTCGGCGGCGTCCACCGCGGCTGGACCACGGTGCAGGACGAGTCGGCCGACATCGACACGCTCAGCCGCACCAGGATCACGGTCGTGTGCGCCGGGGTGAAGTCGATCCTCGACGTGCCCGCGACGCTCCAGCGGCTGGAGACCAAGCAGGTCACCGTCGTCGGCTACCGGACCGACGAGTTCCCCGGCTTCTACCTGCACAGCTCCGGTGAGCCGGTGGACTGGCGCGTCGAGACGCCGCAGGAGGCCGCCGGCGTCATGCGGGCCCAGGACGCGCTCGGCGGGCTGGACACCGCGCTGATCGTGGCGAACCCGGTTCCGGTCGAGCTCCAGCTCGACCCCGGCCTGCACGACCGCGTGCTCGCGGAGGGCCTGCGCGCCGCCGAGGAGCGCGGGGTCACCGGGCAGGCCATCACCCCGTTCCTGCTGGAATACCTGGTCGAGGGCACGGGTGGCGCGTCGCTGGAGGCCAACCTCGCGGCCGTACGCGGCAACACCCGCCTGGCCGGGGAGATCGCGTCCGCCTGGGCGGCCGGGTGAGCGGTCTGCTGGTGATCGGCGACGTGGTCACCGACGTCGTCGCGCTGCACGACGGCCCCGCGGCCACCGGCACCGACACGCCCGCCGACATCGCGTTGCGCCCGGGCGGCTCGGGGGCGAACACCGCCTCCTGGGCCGCCCGGCTCGGCGCCGACACCCGCCTGCTCGCGCGGGCCGGGTACGACACCGGCGAGTGGCACACGGCCCAGCTGACCAAGGCCGGGGTCCGGCCGCACCTGCGGATCGACCCGGAACGGCCCTCGGCCGTCGTGATCGCCATGGTCGACTCCACCGGTGAGCGGTCCATGCTCACCAACCGCGGGGCGAGCGGCCACATCGGAGTCGGCGACTGGACGCCCGACCTGCTCGACGGGGTCGGGCATCTGCACCTGTCGGCGTACACGATGTTCGCCGAGCCGGGCCTGGAGCTCGTGCGCCTCGCCATGCGCGAGGCCGCCGGGCGCGGGATCCCCGTCAGCGTCGATCCGGCCTCCTGCGGGCCGCTGCGCGCGTTCGGACCCGAGCGGTTCCTCCGCGAGACCGCCCAGGCGAGCGTCGTGATCCCCAACCTGGAGGAGGCGCTGCTGCTCGCGGACGCCGCGGATCCGGAGGCGGCGGCCCGCACCCTCAGCGCCCACTACGGCACGGCGGTGGTCAAGCTGGGGGCCGGCGGTGCCCTGCTGGCCCGCGATGGCCGTATAGTCGCCAGAGCGGTCGCGCCCCCGGCGGAGGTGGTCGACTCGACGGGCGCGGGAGACGCGTTCGCCGCGGGCTTCCTGGTCGCCTCGATGGCCGGGAGCACACCCGAGGAGGCCCTGCGCAAGGGGTGTGAGGCGGGTGCGGCGGCGGTCGCGCAGGTCGGCGCCCGGCCGGATCCTGGGAACTTTACCCTATTGACACCAATTGCTGGTTTGCGGCGTAAGCTGCACCATTAGCAACATGCGTCACTCTCGGGAGGGTGCGGTCATACCGATGGACGCCGAGTCAACGATCTGCCTGAGCGACCTGGTCCCGGCCCTGCGCTGGAGCCGTCCTCAGCAGGTGGCCGAGATGCTGGCCGACCCGCGCCTGCCCGGCGGCTGGTGGGCATCCGTCGGGATCGGCCGCGCGATGCGGGCGACCGGCGTTGACTGGCTCTGCGAGCGGCTCGCCCGCCTCGCCGTCGGCCGCTGGGACCACCTGCCCCTCACCGACCTGCTCCCGGCGCTCCAGGTGCACACCGTGGACCCGGCCATGCCCGGCTGGCCCGACCCCGTACGCACGGTGGTCAACCACCTCGGCGGGTGGTACCGGCTGCGCCGTCTGACTCCGTGCGATCTCCAGGCCCCGGCCGCCCCCGCGTCGCCCGAGGTCCTCCTGACCACGGTGTTCCGCGAGGTGTTCGGGCGCCTGGAGAGCGAGCTGGCGTCCGGACGGCCCGCGCAGGCGCTCGCGGGGAGCGAGGCCGCGACCCAGGCCGCACAGGCACAGGCGCCCGCCGGTCCCGCCTCCGGGCCCCTCCCGCAGGCCGCACCGGGGACGACGTCGCAGCCGTTCCCGCAGGCCGGGCCCTCCTCTCAGCCATTCCCGCAGGCCGCCGCACCGGGAACCACGTCGCAGCCGTTCCCCCAGACCGGGCCCTCCTCTCAGCCCTTCCCGCAGGCCGCCGCCCCCGGAACCGCGTCTCAGCCGTTCGCCCGGCCGACCGCGCCGGCGCCCGGGCGGGCCGCCCAGACGCCCGCCCAGGGACCCGCGCAGCAGGGGCAGGCGCCCGCCCGGCCGGGGCAGGGCGCGCCGTCACCGGCCCCGTCGCCCGCCGCGCCGGCGCCTGTCGCGGAGCCGGCCAAACCCGCCACCCAGCCCTTCGTCCGGCAGTCCGGGGCCTCGCTCCCGCAGCCCGCGGACGCCCCCGCCCAGCCGGCGGCCGAGGCGGCGCGGGAGCGGCAGCCGGCCGACCTCAGCGCGCACCCGATGGTCGCGGTGATCGAGGGCCTGTTCCGCGGCTGGGACCCGCTCGCCAGGGCCGTCGCCGCCGAGCGGCTGTTCGCCGCCGAGCCGGTGAGCCTGCGCACGCTGGCCCACAATCTCAACGTTGACCGCGACCTGCTCTCCCAGGCCCAGCGCGCGGCCGAGGAGCGGGTGCTGCTGTGGCTGCGCTCCCCCGACTCCGCGCCGCTCACCGGCCATCTGTTCGGGCTCACCGAGTGGCTGGGCGCCGCGGCCACCCAGGAGCAGCTCATCGCGGCGGACCCGTCCCACCCCATCGAGGTCCCGGCCCTCGGCACGCCGCTGTGGCGGGTGCTGGTGACGCTGATGCCCGACCGCCGCCTGCAGGACGGCTGGCTCGTGGTCGGCGACCTGGTGGGGCTGCGGGAGAAGACCCGCCAGCTTCTGGCGAACAAGCCCGCGGACGCCGACGTCGTGGAGCTGCTCGGCCAGCTCGGCATCCGCGCCCACTCGGCCAAGGCGTGGCTGGACTCCATGCCGCAGGCGGGCTCCCCGTCCGACCCCGGCGCCCTGCCCACCCGGCACGGCCCCGACCAGACGGCGAAGCCCGCGCCGCTGCCCCGCCGTACGCCGGGCGCGAACGGGCACCACCACGGCCGCGGCGGGGTCCCGATCCCCTCGCAGGCCAACAACGGGCCCGACGCCGCCACCGCGCTCGCCGCCCTCAGCGCGCTCACGAGCGGCACCCTGAACGGGCACCCGAACGGCACCCTGAACGGGCACCCGGGCGGCAATCTGAACGGGAACCTGGCGGGCGGCAACCTCGCGGGGGGCGTGCCCCGGCCGCACCTGGTGCCGAACCCCCGCCCGACCTCCAGCCCGGCCTCGGACCCGCGCCGCTGGCAGCGGATCGACGTCACCAGCGGCCATCTGCGCGGCGAGCCGGTGGCGGTCCCCGAGGGGTACGCCGCCCAGCTCGGCATGCGCCCGGGGACGCTGCTGTCGGTCACCGGCCCGGGGGACAACGCCGTCGTGCTGGTGTGGCGCGACCGGCAGCCGGTGTTCGACTCGCTCCAGCCGGTCCTGATGCGGCTGAACGCGCGACCCGGCGACTCGGTCTACGTGACCGTGGACGGCTACCGCCTGGACGCCCAGCTCACGTCTTCGGTCTGAGCATCTTGCGGTAGTAGGTGGCGGACACCTCGTAGCCGAGGGCGCCGTAGAACTCGGCGGCCCGCCGGGTCGCCAGCGCGACGTATCCGGCCTGCCGTGAGCGCGCCCACGTCTCGAACTCCTCCAGCAGCCGCCGCCCGATGCCGTGGCGGCGGTAGCCGCTCTCGATCATCGCCTCCTCCACCCACGCGACCCTGCCGTTGGCGAACAGCGTGAGGTGGGTGAAGCCCAGCAGGTAGCCGCGTACGGTCCCCTCGACCGTGGCGACGATGAGGAAGGCGTCCTCGTTCTCCAGGAGTTGCGGCAGCGCCGCGTCGAACGGCGCACGCTCGGGCCGGAACGTCACCGCGAACTCGCGGGCGAGTGCGAAGATCTCGTCCGCGTCGGTCTTCTCGGCCCTCCGGAGCTGGAGATCACCAGACGTCATGAAAGGGACTCTAGGAGTACGCAGGCACATACGTCCAATCCGAGCGCCCACCCCCCGAGACCTGCGGCAGACGGGAGAGCGCCTCAGACGGCGGTGCCGGCGAAGGACCGCCGGGCGTGCCGCACGAACTCGCGTACGGCCGGGCCCTGCCCGCCCCGCCACACCAGCGCGAGCAGGGCGGGCGTCTCGGCGTCCTCGATGGGGAGCGCGGTGAGCCGGTCGCGGTGGGCCGCGGCCATCGACTCGCTGAGGACGGCGACGCCGAGCCCCCGGGCCGCGAGGCCGGCGACGGCGTCGGCCGCCCCGGCCTGCAGCGCGATCACCGGCTGGAGGCCCCGGGCCGCGCAGGCCCGGTCGAACACCGTGCGCAGGCCGGTGCCGTACGGCATGCAGACGATCGGGTGGGAACCGAGATCGCCCAGGGTGATCCCGCCCCGGCCCGCGAGGGGGTGGTCCGGGGGGACGGCGGCGACGAGCCGCTCGCTGACGACCGTCAACGTCTCCAGGCCGTCCGGAGCGGCGGCGAGCCCGGCGAGGGCCAGGTCGAGGGCGCCGGCGCGCACCCCCTCGACGAGCCGGTCGGAGTTGTCCTCCAGCAGGGAGATCTCGACCCCCGGATGGGCCCGGTGGAACGCGGCGAGGGCGTCGAACAGCGGCGTGACGGTGCAGCCGACGACCATTCCGACGGTGAGCCGGCCCCGGATGAGGCCGGTCACCTCGCCCACCGCCTGGCCCAGCGCCCCGGCCGCGGCGAGCGCGGCGCGGGCGTGGTCGAGCGCGGCCTTCCCCGCGACGGTCAGCGTGACGCTCCGCGCGGACCGGTCGAACAGCTCGGCGCCGAGTTCGCGTTCGAGCTGCCGGATCTGGGCGCTGACGCCCGACTGACTGATGTGCACCCGCTCGGCGGCGCGGGTGAAGTTGCGCTCCTCGGCGACCGCGACGAAATACTCCAGCTGGCGCAGATCCATAACCAGTGATTCTAGTTCCCATCAGATCCATCTGTTGGACTTCTGACAGGCGGCTCGGCAGGCTGGAGGCCGTACGAGAGATCGGGAGGAACCCATGCCGGAGTACGAGAAGGCCATGCGGCCTGAGGACATCACCCGCCTGTTCGTCGAGCGGTCCAACGCCGGGGACGCCGCGGGAGTGGCGGCGCTGTACGAGGAGAACGCGGTGCTGGCCTACCCGCCGGGCGGCGTGACGGTCGGCCGGGAGGCGATCCGCGCCCTGTGGGAGAAGGTGCTGGCGAACCGTCCCCGTTTCGAGCCCGAGGAACCGCTGCCGACATTGGTCAGCGGCGACATCGCGCTGACCTCGACCCCGCCGAGGGACGGCGCCGGCGCCCGGGCCCAGGTCGTACGGCGCCAGCCCGACGGAAGCTGGCTGCGAGTGCTCGACCAGCCGGAGTTCCAGCCGCCCGCCCGCTGATCCGGTTACGGCTGAGCCGCCGGGGCGGCGGCGGGGGCGCGGTCCGCCTCGGGGGCCGGGGCGGCACCCCCGTCGTCCACGAACGTCGCCTCGTCGAAGGGGACCCGGCCGGCCAGCACCTCCTCCGCCCGCGACCGGTCGAAGTCGCCCACCCACGTGCCGATCAGGACGGTGGCGACCGCGTTTCCCGCGAAGTTGGTCAGCGCCCGGGCCTCCGACATGAACCGGTCGATGCCCACGATCAGCCCGACGCCGTCCACGAGGGCCGGCCGGTGCGACTGCAGGCCCGCCGCCAGCGTGGCGAGGCCGGCGCCCGTGACGCCCGCCGCCCCCTTGGACGCGATGATCATGAAGACCAGCAGGCCGATCTGCTCGCCCGCGGAGAGCGGGAAGCCGGTCGCCCGCGCCACGAAAAGCGTCGCCATGGTCAGGTAGATGGCGGTGCCGTCGAGATTGAAGGAGTAGCCGGTCGGGACCGTGATGCCGGCGACGGCGCGGCTCACCCCCAGGTGCTCCATCTTGGCGATCAGGCGCGGCAGCGCCGACTCGGAGGAGGACGTGGACAGGATGAGCAGGAACTCCCGGCCGAGGTAGCGCAGCAGCGACAGCAGGTTGATCCGGGCGCCCAGCCACAGCACCGTGCCGAGCACGACCCCCACGAACAGCAGGCACGTCAGGTAGAACCCGCCCATCAGCACGGCCAGGCTGCGCAGCGCGTCGAACCCGCCCGCGCCGACCACGGCGGCGATCGCGCCGAACGCGCCGACCGGGGCCGCCCACATGATCATGGCCAGGACGCGGAAGACGAGCCGCTGCAGGTGTTCGAGCCCTCGCAGGATGGGCTCCGCCCGCTCCCCCATCGCCTGTAGCGCGAAGCCGGTCAGCAGCGCGACCAGCAGGGTCTGCAGCACCTGACCCTCGGTGAACGCGGAGACGAAGGTCGCCGGGATGATGCCGAGCAGGAACGACGTCATGTCGCTCTCGCTGCCCTTGGCCGCCTGCTCCTCGGCGGCCTTGCGCAGCTCGTCGGTCAGCTGGAGCCCCTCGCCGGGGTGCAGGACGTTGCCCACGAGCAGGCCGATGGCCAGCGCCACCGTGGACATGACCAGGAAGTAGCCGATGGCCAGCCCGCCCACCTTGCCGACCTTCGCGGCCTGGGCCACCGATCCGACGCCGAGCACGATCGTGCAGAAGATGATCGGGCTGATCATCATCTTGATCAGGGCCACGAAGGCCGTGCCCAGCGGCTTCAGCGCGACCCCGGCGTCCGGTGCCGCCAGCCCGACGGCGATCCCGAGGAGGACCGCGGCGATCACCGCCAGGTACAGATAACGGGTCCGGTCCCGGGGCACCCGGTCACCCGCGCGGTTCAGTGTGGTCGTCACGCGACCCTCCTCGTCCTCATGCGGCCCGCGACGACGCGGGCGCGGATGCGATCTGGTCGGTGACTATGCGCCACGGTAGTGATCTGGGTCACTATTGCGTACATTTCGTTCACGGCGGTTCTCACCGGCGCGACCCCCGGCGGTGAAGCCGCGCAGACCCGCACGTGGAGCGAGGACGCTGAGGCCGTGACGACGATGACCGCCAGGCTCGGACGCTGGAGCCTGGCCCGGCAGGTGCTCGTGCTGCAGATCCTGGTCGTCGGGATCACCGTGGCCGGCGCCACCCTTCTCGGCTTCCTCCGTACGCGCGAGCTTCTCGGCGACGAGGCCGCGAGGACGAGCAGGGCGGTGGCGATCAGCGTGGCCGACGCGCCCACCGTGCTCGACGCGCTGGACGATCCCGATCCCTCGGCCGCGCTCCAGCCGTACGCGGAACGGGTGCGCGCCGAGGCCGGGCTGGACTTCATCACGATCATGAGCAGGGAGGGCCGCAGGTACACGCATCCCAACCCCCGGCAGATCGGCGGGCGCTTCCTCGGCACCACGGCGCCGGCGCTGGCCGGGCGCACGTTCACCGAGACCTACACCGGCACGCTGGGGCCGTCCGTACGGGCCGTCACCCCCGTGCGGGACGCCACCGGCAGGGTGCGGGCGCTGGTCAGCGCCGGCATCACGGTGGCGAAGATCACTGCCGAGGTGCGCGAGCAGATCGGCTCGGCCGTCCTCACCGGCCTGCTCGGCCTGGCGGCGGGCATCGCCGGCGCCTACCTGGTGGGCGCCCGCCTGCGCCGCCAGACGCACGGGCTGGGCCCGGCGGAGCTGAGCCGCATGTACGAGTACCACAACGCGATCCTGCACGCGGTGCGCGAGGGGCTGCTGCTCGTCGACCGGGACGGCCGGCTGACCCTCGCCAACGACGGCGCCCGCGAGCTGCTCGGCCTGCCCGGGGACGCGGAGGGACGGCACGTGGGCGATCTGGGCCTGTCGCCCTCGCTGGCCGCGATGCTCGGCTCCGGGGAGAGCCGGTCCGACGAGATCCACCTGACCGGGGAGCGCGTGCTGGTGGCGAGCGCCGCCGTGGTCCGCTCCGGTGCGCGCTCGCTCGGCACGGTGGTCACGCTCCGCGACCACACGGAGCTGCAGGCCCTCACCGGGCAGCTCGACGCCGAACGCGGCTTCGCCGAGTCGCTCCGCTCGGCCGCGCACGAGGCGGCCAACCGGCTGCACACGGTCGTCGCGCTCGTGGAGCTGGGCCGCGCCGACCAGGCGGTGGAGTTCGCCACCGCGGAGCTGCGGGCGGCCCAGCGGCTCACCGACCGCGTAGTGGGCGCGATCCGCGAACCCGTCCTCGCGGCGCTGCTGCTCGGCAAGAGCGCGGCGGCCGCAGAACGCGGAGTCGACCTCGTGATCAGTCCCGACAGCGAGCTCGACGACGTCGCACTCGACGCCCGCGACCTCGTGACCATCGTCGGCAACCTGATCGACAACGCGATCGACGCCGCGGTGCAGGGCACCGTGCAGAGCACTGTTCAGGGCGCGCCGCCCGCCCGGGTCCGCGTCCACCTGCGCGCCGAGGACGGCACGTTCCTGATCCGGGTCGCCGACAGCGGTCCCGGGCTCGACCCCGCCGTCGTACGGGACGTGTTCCGGCGCGGCTGGTCCACGAAGGGGGACGGCCGGGGGCTCGGCCTCGCGATGGCGGGGCAGGCGGCCCGGCGTCTGGGCGGCGGCATCGAGGCGGGCGCCGGTGGTCAGGGGGCCGGTGGAGAGGGAGCCGGTGGTCAGGGAGCGGTCTTCACCGTACGGCTCCCGCTGCCGCCCCCGGCGGACGGGCCGGGCCCGGCGCCCGCAGGCGCTCCCGGCGGCGGCTCGGCACGCGAGGAGGTGCGGCCGTGATCTCGGTCCTGATCGTGGAGGACGAGGAGCTCACGGCCGAGGCGAACCGCCTGTACGTCGAGCGGGTGCCGGGCTTCCGGGTCGCCGGCGTGGCCAGATCCGGCGGCGAGGCCGTCCGCGCGCTGCGCCGCGAACCGGTGGATCTCGTGCTCCTCGACCTCTACCTGCCGGACATGCACGGGCTGGACGTCTGCCGGGCCATGCGGGCCGCGGGCCTCCCCTGTGACGTCATCGCCGTCACCTCCGCGCGGGACCTGTCGGTGGTCAGGTCGGCCGTCTCCGCCGGGGTCGTGCAGTATCTGCTGAAGCCCTTCACCTTCGCCCTGCTGCAGGAGAAGCTCGAACGGTACGCGGCGTTCCGGTCGTCGATCAGCGGGCCGGGCGAGGTCAGCGGCCAGGGCGAGGTGGACCGGGCGCTGTCCACCCTGCGCGGAACCGCCCGCCCTCATCTGCCGAAGGGGATGACGGCCGACACCCTGGAGGCGGTGGCGGGCGCGCTGCGGGACGCCGCCGGCGGCATGTCCGCCCAGGCCGTGGGCGCGGCCGTGGGCGTGTCCCGGGTGACGGCCCGGCGCTACCTGGAATACCTCGTCGACACCGGCGTCGCGCGCCGGGGCCCGAGGTACGGCGGCCCCGGCCGCCCGGAGCTCAGCTACACCATCGCCTGACCGAGGCATTTGCCCTTAAATGGGCAGATACAGGTCGGGGTGAGGGCCATGGAAGAGCGCCGTCGGCACGACCGGGCCGAGAGCGGGGAGACGGGATGCTCCCGCCGCCGGTTCCTCACCTACTCGGCGGCGGGACCGCTGGCCCTCGCCGCCGTACGGCAGGCGCCGCCGCCGCAGGCGGCCCCCGGGTCCGCCCGGCAGGACTTCGTCGTGCAGGAGACCCCGTCCCGTTACTTCTCGCACCGGGGAAACGGCTCGGAGGAGATGAAATGGGGCCCGGTCAGCGGATATGGAGACCTGATCCCCAACGACCGGTTCTACATCCACAACCGGGCCCGCCCGCCGCACATCGACCGCGCGTCGTGGCGGCTGCGGATCACCGGGGACGCGGTCTCGCGCCCCAGGTCGTTCTCGTACGCGGACCTGCTCGCGCTGCCCCAGGTCACCGTGCGCCGCACCCTCGACTGCGGCGCGAACTGCTCGGCCTTCTTCCCCGAGCTTCCGCCGTCAGGCGACGGCCGGTGGCTTCCCACCGGCTACACCCAGTGGCACTTCGGCGCGGTCGGCGCCGCCGAGTGGACCGGCGTACGGGTCAGGGACGTGCTCGCGGCGGCAGGGCTCGATCACGCCGTGGACGTCCGGTTCACCGGCCTGGACGAGATCACCACCCCGGAGGGGACCGTGCACTACTCGGAGGTCGTCCCCGCGGTGAAGGCCCTGCGGGACGACAGCCTGCTGGTGCACCGCATGAACGGGGCCGACCTGCCCGCCGACCACGGCTACCCGCTGCGCGCCCTCATGTCCGGGTGGGGCGCCAACACGGCGGTGAAATGGCTCGGCACGATCGAGGCGTCCGTACGGCGCCTGCCCCCGCAGGGCCCGCAGCGCAACCAGGTGCTGACCGGACCGTCCTATCCCGCCCCCGTCCGGCCGACCGTCGGGCGAGTCCGCAGCGCCCTCGAACTCGACGACGGCGTCACGCTCCCGCCGGGCGACCACACGTTGCACGGCCGGGCCTGGTCCGGCGCGGGGACGATCGACCGCGTCGACGTCGCGATCGAACGACTGATCGCCCCCGGGCGCTGGGTGGTGGAGACGTCCTGGCGCAGGGCGACGCTCCTCACCCCGCCAGAGCCGCTGATCTGGGTGCGGTTCGAGGTGCCGTGGCGAGGGGCGCGGCCGGGGCGTTACCGCGTGATGTCACGAGCCCGCGACGAGGCGGGCAACGTCCAGCCCCGGCCCGCGGACGTCCCCTGGAACCAGCACGGCCTCGGCTACGACGGCCACGCCCCGCTGTACCTCACCGTCCTCCCGCCCCGGACCATGCCCTGACGGCCGGCCCGTCAGCAGCGTCCGGCGCCGTCGAGGGACGAGGTGGCGCTCACGTGGTATCCGTCGCCGGCACGTCCCGGCTCCGGGCCTGTGAACCACACCGTCAGGTGGACGTCCCGGCCGCCGACCCGCCTGACGAGGCAGAGCGTCCCATCGGCCTCGTCGTCCGGGGACGGCGTCCAGCCCTCCCGCAGCGCGGCCAGGGCCGCGACTCCCGCGCCCATGAGCACGAGCATCCGTCTCATGATCGAGACCCTATGCCTCGCACCGACCCTGCGGCAGCGGGAGAGCCGCGTGACCGGCAGGCGGGATCGCCGCGCACGGAGGACGGTCAGTCTCCGGGGCCGCGCCAGCCGGTGGGCAGCGTGTAGTGCCAGCCCTCGCGCCAGGCGAAGGGCGCGTCCACCAGGTCTTCCAGGCGAGCGCCGGTCAGCAGGCGGTCCAGCGCCCACCTGTTGGCCGAGTGGGCGACGACGAGCACGCGGGCGCCGTCCCAACCGGCGGCCAGATCACGCAGGAAGCTCTCCGTGGCCTCGACCACCTGGCGATAACTCTGGCCTCCGGGAAAGGGCACGTCGATGTGCGCGGCCCGACGGGCGGCGACCGACGAGACCGGGCCGCCGTTGAGCGGGCCGTAGTCGCATTCGCGCAGCCGTGGGTCCTGGTGAACGGGGGTCGCCGCGCCGGCGAACGCGATCCGGACCGTCTCCACCGCCCGGTGCAGGTCGGAGACGAACACGGCAGCGAGGCCCGTGTTCCTGCGCCGTTCGCCCAGCTCGGCCGCGAGCCGCCGTCCTGCTTCTGAGAGCCTGCCCGGCAGCCATCCGGTGGCGATGCCCCTCTCGTTGTCCTCCGTGATCGAATGCGTCTCGTACACGATCTCGACCGCCATGCCGGCCCTCCGTCCCCTGCAGGCTTCCACAGTGCGCGACGCCCCGGAACGAGGTCCGGCACTTCGCCCACCGCTGAACCCTCAGGCGGGCAGGCCGAGTTCGCGGGCGATGAGCATCCGCTGCACCTCGCTGGTGCCCTCGCCGATCTCCAGGATCTTCGCGTCGCGGTAGAAGCGGCCGACGGGGAACTCGTTCATGAAGCCGTAGCCGCCGAAGACCTGGGTGGCGTCGCGGGCGTTGTCCATCGCGGCGTTGGACGACACGAGCTTGGCGATCGCCGCCTCCTTCTTGAACGGCAGGCCGGCCAGCATGCGCTCGGCGGCGTGGTAGTAGGCCAGGCGGGCCGTGTGCACCCTGGCCTCCATGTCGGCGATCTTGAACTGCACGGCCTGGTAGCGGCCGATCTCCTGGCCGAAGGCCCGGCGCTCCCGCACGTACCGCAGCGACTCGTCCACGCAGCCCTGGGCGAGGCCGACCGACAGCGCGGCGATGGCCACCCGGCCCTCGTCCAGCGTCTGGAGGAACTGCGCGTAGCCCCGGCCGCGCTCGCCCAGCAGGTTCTCCTCCGGCACCCGGCAGTCGGCGAACGACAGCTCCCGGGTGTCCGAGGCCGACCAGCCGACCTTGGAGTACTTCTTCGACACGGTGAAGCCGGGCGTGCCCGACGGCACGAGGATCGTGGAGATCTCCGGCCTGCCGTCCTCCCTGCGGCCGGTGATCGCCGCCACGGCGACGACGCCGGTGATGTCGGTGCCCGAGTTGGTGATGAACGCCTTCGAGCCGTTGATCAACCATTCGCCGCCGTCGAGAACGGCCGTGGTGCGCATGCCGCCCGGCACGTCGGACCCGCCGCCGGGCTCGGTCAGGCCGAACGCCCCGAGGGTCTCCCCCGCCGCCATCTTCGGCAGCCACCGCTGCTTCTGGGCGTCGGTGCCGAACCGCAGGATGGGCATCTCGCCCAGCGAGACCGCCGCCTCCAGGGTGATCGCCACCGAGGAGTCGACCCTGGCCAGCTCCTCCAGGGCCAGGCACAACGCGAAGTAGTCCCCGCCCATGCCGCCGTACTCCTCCGGGACGGGCAGGCCGAACAGGCCCATCGCGCCCATCTTGCGGACGATGTCGTACGGGAACTCGCACCGCTCGTAGTAGTCCCCGATGACGGGGGCCACCACCTCGCGGGCGAACTCCTCGACCGACTTGCGCAGTTCGACGTGCTCGTCGTTGAGCATCTCAACTCTCCTTGGCCAGAGCCTGGACGACGCGGGAGGGGCTCGGCCGGCCCAGGATCTCGGCGAGCCAGAGGCTGGTGGCAGCCAGCGACCTGACGTCCACCCCGGTCTCGACGCCGAGACCGTCGAGCATCCAGACCAGGTCCTCGGTCGCGAGGTTGCCGGTGGCGCTCTTGGCGTACGGGCAGCCGCCGATGCCGCCGGCGGAGGAGTCCACGACCGTGATCCCCCGCCTGATCGCGGTGAGCGTGTTGGCGAGGGCCTGGCCGTAGGTGTCGTGGAAGTGGACGGCCAGCCGGTCGGGCCCGACGCCGGCCTCGGCGAAGGCGTCGAGCAACGCCTCGACGTGCCGGGGCGTGCCGACGCCGATCGTGTCGCCGAGCGACAGCTCGTAGCACCCGAGGTCGAGCAGCCTGCGCCCGACCCGGGCGACCTGCTCGGGCGGCACCGGCCCCTCCCAGGGGTCGGCGAAGCACATCGACACGTACGCCCTGACCCGCATGCCGTGGGCGAGGGCCCGTTCGACGACGGGGGCGAACATCTCGAACTGCGACTCGACGGTCCGGTTCAAATTGCGCTGGGCGAACGACTCGGTGGCGCTGCCGAAGATCGCGATGTCGGTCACGCCCTGCTCCAGAGCGCGGTCGAGGCCCCGCTCGTTCGGGACGAGCACCGGGTAGCGGACTCCCGGCACCCGCGGCAGGCTCTCCAGCAGCTCCCCTGCGTCGGCGAGCTGGGGCACCCACTTGGGGTGGACGAAGCTCGTCGCCTCGATGGTCGTCAGCCCGGCCTCGGCCAGCCGGCCGATGAACTCGCGCTTGACCTCGACGGGCACGACGGCTGACTCGTTCTGCAGGCCGTCGCGCGGGCCGACCTCGTAGATCGTCACTCGCACGGCGTCACCCTCGCCACGACCGCGTCCAGCTCCACCGTCTGCCCCGGCCGGGCCCGCAGCTCGGCGAGCACGCCGTCGGCCGGCGCCGTCAGGGTGTGTTCCATCTTCATCGCCTCCACCACCACCAGCGGCTGACCCGCGGTGACCCGGTCGCCCTCCGCCGCCTTGACGAGCAGCACCGTCCCCGGCATCGGGCTGCGTACGACCCCGTCGCCGGCGAGCGCCCCACCCTGCCGGTCCTTCGGGTCGCCGGGATCGTGCCGGGTGACGGGCCATGCGCGGCCGCCCTCGGCGAGCCACACCGTGTCGCGGTTCCGGGCCACCGCGTACCTCCGGGTGACGCCGCCGAGGGTGACCGCCGCCTCGTCGGCGCCCGTCCACTCCAGTCGCACACGGCCGAGTGAACGATCGTTAACTTCGATCTCCGCGTCGCCTGCGCCGCCCCGCACCCGTACGGGCACGCCGAGCCGGTGCACGGTCCAGGCGGGCTCCCCGACGCGCCAGCCGTCCGCCACGTCCCACGGGTCGTCGGTCGTACGCCCGGAGACGTGGAACCCGGCGTGGAACCCGGCGTGGAAGACGAGCGCGGCGGCGGCGAGAACCTCGTCCGGCACCTCGCCGCTCACCAGGTCGCCGAGCCGCCGCTCGACCAGCCCGGTGTCGAGCCGCCCGGCCGCGACCTCGGGGTCGGTCAGCAGCGCGCGCAGGAACCCGATGTTCGTGGTGACCCCGAGGATCACGGTCGAGGCCAGCGCACGGTCGAGGGCCGCGAGCGCACCCGCCCGGTCGGGGGCCCAGGCCACCGCCTTGGCCAGCATGGGGTCGTAGTCACTGCCCACGGCCATCCCGCCGGTCAGCCCGGAGTCGAACCGCACGCCCTCGCCTGCGGGCTCGCGCAGGGCCAGGATCCGGCCGCCGGTCGGCAGGAAGTCGCGGGCCGGGTCCTCGGCGTAGACGCGGGCTTCGACGGCGTGGCCGCGCAGGCGCACCTCGTCCTGCCCGAACGGCAGCGACTCCCCCGCCGCGATCCGCAGTTGCAGTTCGACCAGGTCGAGGCTCGTGACCATCTCGGTGACGGGGTGCTCGACCTGCAGCCGGGTGTTCATCTCCATGAAGAAGAAGTCGCCGGGATGGGAGCCGGGGACGATGAACTCGACCGTCCCGGCGCCGACGTAGCCGACCGACCGGGCGGCCTGCACCGCCGCCGCCCCCATGCGGGCCCGCGTCGCGTCGTCGAGCAGCGGCGAGGGCGCCTCCTCGACGATCTTCTGGTGGCGGCGCTGCAGGCTGCACTCGCGCTCGCCGAGGTGCACGACGTTCCCGTGGCCGTCGGCCATGATCTGGATCTCGATGTGCCGGGGCCGGTCCACGAACCGCTCGATCAGCAGGGTGCCGTCCCTGAAGGCCGCCGTCGCCGTACGGCGGGCCGACTCGACGGCCGCGGCCAGGCCGTCGGCGGACTCGACCCGCAGCATGCCCTTGCCGCCCCCGCCCGCGGACGGCTTGATCAGCACAGGGAAGCCGATGCGTTCGGCGACCTCGGCCAGGTCGTCGTGCGGTTCCGCGCCGCCGGGCACGACCGGCACGCCCGCGCGGGCGACCGTCTCCTTGGCCCGGATCTTGTCGCCCATGGCCTCGATGGCCCCGGCCGGCGGGCCGACGAACACCAGGCCCTCCTGCGCGCAGCGCTGGGCGAACTCGGCGTTCTCGGCGAGGAAGCCGTACCCGGGGTGGACGGCCTCGGCGCCGCTCACCCGGGCGGCCTCGACGATCGCGTCGATGTCGAGGTAACCGCGCGGGAGCCGTACGGCGAGGTCGGCCTCGCGCACGTGGCGCGCGTCGCGGTCGGCGTCACTGTGGACGGCGACCGCGCGCACGCCCAGGGCGCGCAGCGTACGGATGATCCGGACGGCGATCTCGCCCCGGTTGGCGATCAGGACACTGGAGAACATCACGAGAGAACCCGACGCAGTGAGCGGAGTGAGCGGTGAGGAACGAGCCGCTCGCAAAGCGAACGAGGAGCCGGTGAACGAGTCATCAACACTGCCTCACATCCGGAAGACGCCGTAGCCGACGGGTTCGAGGGGGGCGTTCGCGGCGGCGCCGAGCGCCAGGCCGAGGACGGTCCTGGTGTCCGCCGGGTCGATCACTCCGTCGTCCCACAGGCGCGCGGTCGAGTAGTAGGGGTTGCCCTGGTGCTCGTACTGGGCCCGGATCTCGTCGGCGTCGGCGTCGCCGACCATGGTGAGCACGGTGGCCGCCTGCTCGCCGCCCATGACGGAGATGCGGGCGTTCGGCCACATCCACAGGAAGCGGGGCGAGTAGGCGCGACCGGCCATCGCGTAGTTGCCCGCGCCGAACGAGCCGCCGATGATCACCGTGAACTTCGGCACCCGGGCGCAGGCGACCGCCGTCACCATTTTCGCGCCGTGCTTGGCGATGCCCCCGGCCTCGTACGCCTTGCCGACCATGAAGCCGCTGATGTTCTGCAGGAACACCAGCGGGATCGACCGCCGGTCGCACAGCTCGATGAAGTGCGCGCCCTTGAGCGCCGACTCGCTGAACAGGATGCCGTTGTTGGCCACGATCCCCACGGGGTGCCCGTGGATCCTGGCGAATCCGGTGACCAGGGTCGGGCCGTACTCGGCCTTGAACTCGAGGAACCGGCTGCCGTCGACCACCCGGGCGATCACCTCGCGCACGTCGTACGGCTGGCGGGTGTCCTGGGGGACGATGCCGTAAAGGTCGCGCGGGTCCCAGAGCGGCGGCTCGGCGGGCGCGACCTCCCAGGGGCGAGGGCCTTTCGGCGCGAGCGTCGACACGATGTCCCGCACGATCTTCAGGGCGTGCGCGTCGTCCTCGGCGAGGTGGTCGGTGACGCCGCTGACGCGGGCGTGGACCTCGCCGCCGCCCAGTTCCTCGGCGGTGACGGTCTCGCCGGTGGCGGCCTTCACCAGCGGCGGGCCGCCCAGGAAGATCGTGCCCTGGTCGCGGACGATCACGGCCTCGTCGCTCATCGCCGGGACGTACGCGCCGCCCGCGGTGCAGGAGCCGAGCACGGCCGCGATCTGGGGGATGCCCCGCGCCGACATGGTGGCCTGGTTGTAGAAGATGCGGCCGAAGTGCTCGCGGTCGGGGAAGACCTCGTCCTGTTTCGGCAGGAAGGCGCCGCCCGAGTCGACCAGGTACACGCACGGCAGATTGTTGTGGAGGGCGACCTCCTGGGCGCGCAGGTGCTTCTTGACCGTGATGGGGTAGTAGGTGCCGCCCTTGACGGTGGCGTCGTTGGCCACGATCACGACCTCGCGCCCGCTCACCCGCCCCACACCGGTGATGATCCCGGCGGCCGGGGCCTGGTCGTCGTACATGCCGGTGGCCGCGAGCGGGGACAGCTCCAGGAAGCGCCCGCCGGGGTCGAGGAGCGTGTCGACGCGGTCCCTGGGCAGCAGCTTGCCGCGCTGGACGTGCCTGGCCCTGGCCCGCTCGGGGCCGCCGCGCGCCGCCGCCGCGAGCCGTTCCCGCAGGTCCGCCACCAGGCGTTCGTTCGCCTCCGCGTTGCGCTTGTACGGCTCGCCGCCCGGGTCGCACCGGCTCTCCAGCACCGGCCAGTCACTCGTGCTCATGCTCGGATGTTAATCATCATTAACAGACTCCGTCTACCATGGTGCCGTGAAGACCGGGAGGACCGTGAAGACCCCTACCCGCAATCGGCGGGCCGAGATCCTCGCAGCGGCCGCGGACCTCTTCGCGGCGCGCGGCTTCCACGGCGTGTCCATCGAGGACATCGGCGCGGCCGTGGGCGTGTCGGGGCCGGCGCTGTATCGGCACTTCAGCGGCAAGGAGGCCCTGCTCACGGAGATGCTGCTGGACATCAGCGAGAGGCTGCGCGAGCAGGGGGCACGGCTGGCCACCACCGCCGATCCCGACACCGCGGAGGCGGCGCTCGACGCGCTGCTGTCCGGGCACATCGAGTTCGCGCTGACTCACCCCGCCCTCATCCGCGTCCACGAGCGCGAGCTGGACAACGTGCCGGAGCAGGCCCGCCGGGCCATCCGGCGTCTTCAGCGGCTGTACGTCGAGGAATGGGTGACGGTGCTGTCCGAGCTGCACCCCGCGTGCCCGCCCGCGCGGCTGCGCGCCGCCACGCACGCGGTCTTCGGCCTGCTCAACTCCACTCCACGCAGCGCCGGGGAGCTCTCCCCCGAGTCCATGGCCGACCTGCTCACCGCCATGGCCCGCGCCGCGCTGGCGCGGCTCTGAATCCCCTCGCCGCCGGGCTCGCGTAATCCTTGCGGAGGGCTATGGTCACGAAGCGTGATCGTTGTCGACACCGGTCCGATCGTGGCCGCCACCTTCCTGGACGACAAGAACCACGAGCGTTGCGTACAGGAGTTCGTGCGGCTTAAAAAGGCGAACCGCCCGCTGCTGGTTCCCAGCTTCGTCGCCGCCGAGAGCTGCTACATGCTCGGCAGACTGGGCGGGCCAAAGACCGTGGCGGAGCGGACGCGGGTCGCCGAGGTGATGACCGTCGACGCACGGGACTTCTCGGTGGTCCGTCCCATCCACACTCCCGCATTCACCCTGCTTCCGGCGTAGGTCCGGGCCGTACGCCGCATCGCGATTCTGACCGCCTGACCGGTCAGGCGAGCAGCTTGCGGGCGGCGCGTTCGATGTCGGACTCCGACAGCAGCACGGTGTCGGCGGCCGGGCCGAGCGGCACGAAGCTGTCCTGTGAGGTCACCCGGGCGATCGGGCCGCGGAAGCCGTTGTCGACGAGTGCCGCGATCACGCTCTCGGAGACGCCGCCGCTGCGGCGGGTCTCGTCGGCGATCAGCACGCGCCCGGTCAGTTCGGCCGCGCGCATGAGGTCGTCGACCGGCAACGGCGACAGCCACCGCAGATCGAGCACCCGGCAGCTCATGTCCTCCGCCGTGAGCTTGACCGCCGCCCGGAGACTCATCCGCAGGCCGTTGCCGTACGTGACGATGGTCAGGTCGCGGCCGTCCCCGTAGGAGCGGGCGCGGCCGACCGGGACGTGCGTCTCGGCCCAGCGCGCCGGCGGCGCGTACGGCGCGAGCCAGCCGTCGTCGCCCTCCTCGAAGAGGTCACGCGTGTGGTACAGCGCGATGGGTTCGAGGAACACACAGACGCTGCCGTCCGTGCGGGCGGCGGCCAGGCAGGTGCGCAGCATCGCGGCGGCGTCGTCGGGCCGGGCCGGCGACGCGACGATCACGCCGGGAATATCGCGCAATGCGGCAATTGAGTTGTCGTTATGGAAATGTCCCCCAAAGCCCTTTTGGTAGGCATATGAGGCGACTCGTACGACCAAAGGATTGCGATACGCGCCCTGCGAGAAGAACTGCATGGTCGACGCCTCGCCGCGAATCTGATCAAGCGCGTTGTGCAGGTAGGCCAGGTATTGGATCTCCGGCACCGGCAGCAGCCCCGACACCCCGGCCCCGAGCGCGAGGCCGAGGATCGCCTGCTCGTCCAGGAGCATGTCGAAGACCCGCTCGGCCCCGAACCTGCGCAGCAGCCCCCGCGTCACGCCGTACACCCCGCCCTTGCGGGCCACGTCCTCGCCGAACACCAGGACCCCGGGGTCCAGCGCCATCGCGTCGGCCAGCGCCCGGTTGACGGCCTGGGCGACCGTCAGCCTGCCCTCCTGCTCCGGCAGGGCGGCGAAGGCGCGCTCGCGCGCCTCGGCGGGCGCGGACCGCAGGGCCTCGGCGGCCACCGTCTCGGGGCGGCGCGGCGCGAGCGGGGCGATCACCTCAGCCGCCGTCGCGAGCCGGGGCCGCCGGGCGCACTCCGACGCCAGCTTCAGCACGTGGTCGCGCTCGGTCTCGTAGCGTGCGAGCAGCTCGTCGGGCGCGGCCAGGCCCGCCTCCACGAGCAGCCTCGCCGTACGGACGAGGGGGTCGCGGTCCAGGTCGGCGGCGATCTCCCGGCGGGTGCGGTAGCCGATCTCCACGTCGGACCCCGCGTGGCCCATCAGGCGGACGGTGCGCAGGTGCAGGAAGGCCGGGGCGCGGTTGGCGCGCACGTGCTCGACGGCGCGCAGCGCCACGTCGTAGGTCTCGGCCAGGTCGCCGCCGTCGGCCTGGAAGTACTCCAGCAGGGGGTGTCTTGCCTGCGCGATCCAGTCCGGCGGCGTCTTCACGCTGATGCCGAGGCCGTTGTCCTCGCACACGAAGAGCACCGGGATCTGCAGCCCGCGGAATCGGCCGTACGCGGCGGTGTTCAGCCCGGTCAGCGCGGAGGCGTGGTTCATCGACGCGTCGCCGAAGCTGCAGACGGCGACGGCGTCCCCGGGCCAGGGCGAGGGAAGCCCGAGCATGCGCGCCCGCTCGATCGCGAAGCCGACGCCGACGGCGCGCGGCAGGTGACTGGCGATCGTGGAGGTCTGCGGGATGACGGCGAGGCCGGGGTGGCCGAACACCTTGTGCCGGCCGCCCGCGATCGGCTCCTCGGCCGACGCCGCGATCCCCAGCAGCACGTCGCGCAGCCCCTCCTCGGCCAGCCGCCCCGCCTGAGCCGAACGGGCCAGGTAGAAGGCGCCGGACCGGTAGTGCAGGAGCGCGGGGTCGTCCACGCGGAGCGCGGCCGCCACGGCGGCGTTGCCCTCGTGCCCCGACGACCCGATCGTGTAGAAGCCCTCGTCGCGCTCACGCATGAGGCGGGCGGCGACGTCGAGAAGCCGGCTGCCGAGCTGCACGGCGAACAGTTCACGGCACCGCCTCCCCGTCAGGCCCGTGCCCGGCCGCACCGGCAGGTCCGGATCCCGGGAGGGTCCGGGGGTCAGCGCCCCGACGGCCTCGGCGAAATGCGTCTCCACAGCGTCCCGCACCACACGGCCGATTATGTCGCACGATGCACGCTCCGTCCCGCACAGCGACAACTCCGTACACCAGCGGTTATGGATCATGCTTTTTGACACGAATCGATGACGATAAGTCAGAGCGTTAAACCGTCACCGGCATTCGCCCGTCTACTCGTAATGAATGACGTGGCACCCTCAGGCCGCGTTCAACCACCGGGAAGGATGGTTCACCGGAATGTTGAAACGCATTCATGCCGCGATCGCGGCAGTGGCTCTGGGAGGGGCGGCCCTCGTCGCGCTCCCCGCCACCGCCGGCGCGGCGACGGCAGCGGGTCCCGGCGACCTGACCGTCTCCCCCAGTCCCGTCGTCGTCGCCGGCGGCGCGGGCACGACGGCGACCTTCACCTACAAGGCGTCCGAGGAGGGCGCGGCGAGGCTGGTCGACCGTGACGGCCGCACCGTCGCGCTGGATCCCGGCCCCGCGGGCTCCGGCGCCTACACGGCCAAGTACGGCTTCACCTTCAGGGACGAGCCGGGCGCCTGGAAGCTGGAGGTGCGGGCCGACGGCGGCACCGCGAGCAAGGAGTTCCAGGTCCACTGGACCACCGACCTCGACTTCGACGCGGCGCCGGACGTCGTCGACCGGGGCGACGGGATCAGGCTGACCGGCACGCTGACCTACCGGGACGGCGACGGCCGGCAGGCGTACGACGGGCAGCGGGTGTACATCGCCTTCAAGCCGGTCGGCGGCTCCTACAGCCGGGTCGGCTCGGTGACGACCGACCGGCACGGCCGCTTCTCCGTCGACCGCAGGGCGGACAGGAGCGGCTGGTGGCGCGCCGAGTTCGAGGGCGCGTCCGATGCCGAGCCCGCGACGAGCGACAGCGACCGGGTCGACGTCAGGGCCCAGGCCAGCCGCACCCGGATCACCGGATTCGACGCCTCCCCCGAGCCCGTCGACGCCGGTGACGCCCTGCGCCTGCGCGGCCGGCTGGAGATCTCCGGCTTCGCCGGCTGGAGCGGCTACCCGGGCCGGCAGGTGAAGATCCTGTTCAAGCCGGCCGGCGGTTATCGCTGGCAGTACGTCACCTCCGACTGGACCGACTCCTACGGCCGCTTCTCGGCGGACGTCACGGCCAGGACCTCCGGCTGGTGGCGGGCCGAGTTCGAGGGCACCGGCGGAGCGGGCTACTCGGCGAGCGCGACCGACTACGTGACGGTCCGCGTGCCCCGGCCGACGCCTCCGCCCACGCCCAAGGCCGACACCCGGGTCGTCCAGTTCAACGCCGCGCCGGAGCCGGTCAGGTATCACCGGTACCTCACCTTCCGGGGCAAGCTCCAGGCCTGGGACGACGGCTGGGAGGGCTACGGCCACCAGAGGGTGAGCGTGTGGTTCAAGAAGGCCGGCGGCTCCTGGCACTACGTCAAGACGCTGTGGACGAACAGCACCGGCAAGTTCTGGGGCAAGACCAAGGCGTCGGCGTCCGGCTACTGGAAGGTCGTCTTCGCGGGTAACGGCGAGGCCGATCGCTCCACCAGCCGGAGCGACTGGGTGCGCGTGAAGCGCTAGAGGATCGCTGGAGAATCACTGAGCCGGCCCGGGGCGTGCCGCACGCCCCGGGCCGGTTCACGTCCGCGGTCGTCCGCCGGCCGCCGGCGTCTCGGCGATCGCGGTTCGCCGTGCACCGCGCTTTTCAGTCCGTACGCCGGAACTGGAGGACGGCCACGCCGAGCAGGGCGGCGCCGATGGCGGCGACCAGGCCGAGTTCGAGCGGCACCGGCAGCCTGTGGCCGAACCAGCTCACTCCGGGGTTGAGCATCGCGTCCACCTGTGGCGGCACGTCGAGGTGGCCGAAGACCGCCCGGCGCATCGGGTCCACCGCGTACGTCAACGGGTTGACCGTGGTCAGCACGTGCAGCCACGACGGCAGGTTGGCCAGCGGGAACATCGCGCCCGACAGGAACATCATCGGCATGATCGCCATCTGCATCACGCCGAAGAAGCTCTGCATGTTGCGCATCCTGGCGGCCAGCGTCACGCCGAACGCCGTGATCGTGAAGGCGGCCAGGAACATCTCGCCGAGCAGCGTGAGGATCAGCACCGGCGAGTACGGCACGCCGACCAGCCCCGCGAGAGCGACGATGATCACACCCTGCAGGCAGGCGACGACGGCGCCTCCGAGGCACTTGCCGATCACGATCGCGCCCCGGCTCACCGGCGCGACCAGCATCTCGCGCAGGAAGCCGAACTCGCGGTCCCAGACGATCGAGCCGGCCGAGAACATCGCCGTCATGATCACCGTCATCGAGATCATGCCGGGGTACATGAACGTGCGGAAGTCGACGCCCGGGATCGACCCGCGCACGAGCGTGCCGAGCCCGGTGCCCATCACGAACAGCCACAGCACGGGCTGGACCAGCGAGGAGACGATCCTGGTGCGGTCGTTCGCGAACCGCAGCATCTCCCGGTGCAGGACCACCTTGATCGCGCGCAGGTCGTGGCCGCCGCTCGCGCGCGGCACGCTGACCCGGACCACGTCGGTCGTCATCGGCTCACCTTCCCCGCATGGCTCTCGCCCGCATCCACTGGTTGCCCGTGCCCGACGACTCGGCGTCGCGGATCGTGGAGCCGGTGTAGGACATGAAGACGTCGTCGAGCGACGGGCGCGACACGCTCACCGACCGGATCGGCACGCCGAGGCCGGCGAACAGCCGGGGCACGAACTCCTCCCCTGCCGCCACGGCGAACGTCACCTGGCCCTCGCGCACGGCGGCGTCGACGCCGAACCTCTCCTTGAGCAACCCGATGGCCCGCTCGTCGTCGCCGGTCTGGATCTGCACCCGGTCCTCGCCGACGCTCGCCTTCAGCGCCTCCGGCGAGTCGATCACGACGATCTCGCCGTGGTCGATGATCGCGATGCGGTCGCAGTACTCGGCCTCGTCCATGTAGTGCGTCGTCATGAAGATCGTGATGTCCTCGCTGTGACGCAGCTTGTTGATGTACCCCCAGATGGCCGAGCGCGTCTGCGGGTCCAGACCCACCGTGGGCTCGTCCAAGAACAGCACGCGGGGCGAGTGCAGCAGGCCGCGGGCGATCTCCAGTCGGCGCTTCATGCCGCCGGAGAACGTCATGACCTTGCTGTCCTTACGGTCCCACAGCCCGACCATCTCCAGCACCTGGCGCATCCGGTCGCCGAGCACCTCCTTCGGCACGCCGTACAGCTCGGCGTGGAAGCGCAGGTTCTGCTCGGCGGTGAGGTAGCCGTCCAGGGTCGGGTCCTGAAAGACCAGGCCGATGTTGCGGCGCACCTCGTCGCGCTGCTTCACCACGTCGTACCCCGCGACGCGCGCCGTGCCGCCCGTCGGGGTGACCAGCGTGCACAGCATGCTGATCGTGGTGGTCTTCCCCGCGCCGTTCGGCCCGAGGAAACCGAACACCTCGCCGGGCGCCACCTCGAAGGCGACGCCCTTGACGGCCTCGACCTCGCCGTAGTTCTTGCGCAGCCCGCGCACCTCCACCGCGACGTTCACGTGTCCTCCGCGAGGATCCGGAACATCGCCTGCCTGGCGCTCTTGAGCAGCTTCTTGGTCTCGGCGACCTGGCGGTCGTCCGCGACATGGGTGAGGTGGACGAACGCCTCGCTCAGCTGCCCCCACAGCATCCGCAGCTCGTGCCGGTCCTCCGGCAGGCTGCGGCACACGTCGGCCCACGGCTCGGCCCGTTCGTCGGCCTGCCGCCGTCCCTCCTCCGTGAGCCGGTACGTACGGCTGCCGCCGGCCTCCACCCCATTGACCAGCCCCTCGTCCTCCATCTGCTGGAGGGCGGGGTAGACGGAGCCGGGACTGGGCCGCCACACTCCCCCGCTGCGCCGCGCGATCTCCTCGATCATCTGGTAGCCGTTGCGCGGCTCCTCCGTCAGCAGGCGCAGCAGGGCCGCACGGACGTCGCCCCGCCGTACGCGCGGGCCCAGCGCGGGCGGCACACCGAGCGGGGGCCCGGGCGGAACCGGCGGGAGCGGGAGATCGAGGTGGGGCGGCGGAGGCGGCGCGAACGGGGGCGCCGGAGGCCACATCTCGTCGTGCATCCGATCCTCCAACTATCGAGATACGTAAACGATATATCTAGATAGTTGGCACGACAAGGCCGCGCCCGGCCCCAGGGGGCTCAGAGCCAGTCGCGGCGCTTGAAGACCAGGTAGAGCGTGAGACAGACGACGCCCATGAGCATGATCGCCACGGGGTATCCGAGCACCCAGTGCAGCTCGGGCATGTGGTCGAAGTTCATCCCGTAGATCGTGCCGACCAGCGTCGGCGCGAACAGGATGGCCGCCCACGCCGAGATCTTCTTGACCTCGTCGCCCTGGGCGATGCTCGCGGCCGTGAGCTTGGTCATCTCCTCGTTCTGCTGCTGGCTGACGAGTGTGGAGTTGACGACGAGGATGTCCTGGAGCATCTGCCGGAAGCCCGCCACGCGCTCGGTGACCGTGATGGCGTGGTCGGACACGTCGCGCAGGTAACGCTGCAGCTCCTCGTTCACGCCGTATTTGGGCGAGCCCGCGATGAAGCCGTCGAGCATCGGGACCAGCGGGCTGGTCGCCCGCTGGAACTCGATGACCTCCCGCGACAGGCTGTAGATGCGCCGGGGCGCGGCGGGGTCGCCGCCGAAGACCTGCACCTCGATCTCGTCGATGTCGTTCTGCAGCCCGGCGACCACCGGCGCGTAGCCGTCCACCACCGCGTCGAGGATCGCGTACAGCACGGCCTGCGGCCCCTGGCGGAGCAGGTCGGGGTCCGACTCCATGCGCCGGCGCACCTTGGACAGGTCGGGCGCCTCGCTGTGCCGCACGGTCAGCACGAAGTCGGGGCCGACGAAGACGTGCAGCTCGCCGAAGGCGACCTTCTCGGGTTTGTCGAGGTACTGCGCCGCCCGCAGCACGACGAACAGCGTGTCGCCGTACCGATCGGCCTTGGGCCGCTGGTGGGCGACGATGGCGTCCTCGATGGCGAGCTCGTGCAGGCCGAACTCCTCGGCCGCCTTGATCAGCTCGGCCTCCTCGGGCCGGTAGAGGCCGATCCACGCCATCGCGTTGGGCCGCGAGCGCAGCGAGGCGATCGCGTCGCCCAGCGACAGCGGCGAGTCCACGCGCTCGCCGTCCACGTACACCGCGTTGTCGATCACGCTCTGCCTGAACGTCTCCCCCTCGTCCGAGCGGGGGTCCATGGAGTGCTCGGGAGCCTGCTCCGGTTTCGCCCTCATCAGCCCACTCAATCCACTCAATCCACGCAGTCCACGCATACGCCGCTCAGCCACACGTAGAAGGTAACCGCCATCGTCCCGCTTACTCCGCCGGATCGTACGGACCGGGGACGGAAGCAGAGGGAGCACAGGGAGCACGGGCCGGTGCGGCGGGCCGTACGATCTCGGGGGTGAACCCCCTGAAGCCCCTGTGGAACCACCTGACCGCCACCCAGATCGCGCCTCCGCTCTGGCTGGTCGTCCTGTCCGGGTTCGCCGCTCTCGCCGTCGTCGCCTACCCGGCGTCGTGGCACATCTCCCGCGGCCTGATCACGATCGCGCACGAGGGGGGCCACGCGCTGATCGCGGTGCTGACCCGGCGCAAGCTGCGCGGCATCCGCCTCCACTCGGACACGTCGGGCGTGACGCTCACCAGGGGCAGGCCGACGGGGCCCGGCATGATCGCCACAGCGGCGGCGGGATACGTCGCGCCCTCGCTGATCGGGCTCGGATCGGCCTGGCTGGTCTCCGGCGGGCGGATCACGATGCTGCTGTGGGCCGTGCTCGCGCTGCTGACGTGCATGCTGCTGATGATCAGGAACTTCTTCGGCGCCGTCTCGCTGCTCGCCGTGGGCGGCGCGGTCTTCGCGCTGTCGTGGTTCGCCCCGCCCCACGTCCAGTCGGCCTGCGCGTACGCCGCCGCGTGGTTCCTGCTGCTCGGCGGTGTGCGGCCGATCCTGGAGCTGCAGACCAAGCGCCGCCTCGGCCGCGCCCCGGACTCCGACGCCGACCAGCTCGCCCGGCTGACCCGCGTGCCCGGCACGCTCTGGGTGCTGCTGTTCCTGCTCGTCTCCGCCGCCGCGCTCGTCTACGGCGGCTATCTCCTCACCGCCCGCTGGCTGCCTCTGTGAGCCGTTGCCCTTGACGCGACGTCAACGTCCCTACTGAGGGCATGCGGATCGGAGAACTCGCCGCGCTGGCCGGGGTGTCCACCCGTACCGTGCGGCACTATCACCACCTGGGCGTGCTGCCCGAGCCGCCGGTTCGCTACGACGAGAAGAGACTCGTGCGCCTCGCGGTCTCGTCCCAGACGAACATCGTGGTCGAGCTGCGCGAACCCATCGAGGCGCCCCGCCCGCGCCGCCCTTGGACGACGGCCGCACCCTCGGCGGCGGCCGTACGGCGGGTGCGGTTCTTCGCCGACGACCCGGCGGCGGCGCTGCGGGCCCTCGCCGCGCTCACCACGACGACCACGGGCGAGCACACCCCCTGACCTGTCGCCGGCGAGACACCCCCGGTCTCTGCTCACGATGATGCGGCCGGTTCCGCCTCACCGGCCGCGAGGACGGACGCGAGCGCGGCGGCGGTGATGTTGCGGCCCGAGACCACCGCCACGACCCGGCCGTGCGCGGCGACCTTTCCGGCGAGCAGGGCGGCGACCGGCACCGCTCCCGCGCCCTCGGCCACGTATCCACGCTCGGCGGCCAGGTAGCGCAACGCGGCGCGGATCTCGTCCTCGGTCACCGTGACCAGTTGATGCGCATATCGCGCGACAAGGCCGACGGTGACCGATCCGGGCTCGATGTTCCCGGCCAGGCCGTCGGCGAGGGTCGGGCCGACCTCGACGGGCACGCGACGGCCCGCGGCGACCGCCGTGGACACGGCGGTGGAGGCCGCGGCCTCCACGCCGACGACGCGTACGTCCGCGCGGCCCGCGGCCCACAGCGCCAGCCCGGAGGCGAGCCCTCCGCCCCCGATCGCGCACACCACGGTCAGCGGCCCGTCGAGCTGCTCGTCCAGCTCGGCTCCGATCGTGCCCTGACCCGCGATGACGTACGGATCGTTGTAGGCCGATATGTAGCACCACCCCGACGCCTCGGCGAGCGCGAGTGCGTGTTCCTCCGCCTCGTCGAAGCTCTCGCCGGCGCGCACCAGGTCGACGTCCAGGCGGCGCAGCCGGTCCGTCTTCGCCGCCGAGGCGGTCCTCGGGACCACCACCGTGGCCTTGCCGCCGAGCGCGTTCGCGGCGAAGGCGACGCCCAGCCCGTGGTTGCCGGCCGACGCCGTCACCACACGCGGCGCGGGTGCGGCGGCCACGGCGTTGAGCGCGCCGCGGACCTTGAACGACCCCGTGGGCTGCAGGCTCTCCAGCTTCAGCGCGGGATCATCGGGCGTGCCGGCGCCCGGGTCCACCGGTGTGGGGCGCAGGTGGGCCCGCACCACCCGCCTGGCGTTCTCCACGTCGTCGCGCCGGGGAATGACGACGGTTCGTGCCGTTCGGTTCTCATCCATGCTCCGATCATGTGCGCGGTCACTCGTCGTCGCAGCCCGCCCGGTCCTTTACATTGTAGATTCGTCCGTTGCGTCGTGGATGAGGGCGATGTCGGCGGGGTCGGCGGGCCGGCCGTTCTCGGCGGCGGCCTGGGCCACGAGGAGCTCGCCGGTGTGGGCCACGTGGCCGCGCATCGCCGCGGCGGCGGCCTCCGGGTCGCCCCCCAGGACGGCGGCGAGGATCGGCTCGTGCTCCGCGGCGACGTCCGCCAGCGAGCGGGAGCGGTCCACGGTGGAGGCGCCCAGCGTCGCCGTGGCGTCTCTGAGCCCGGCGACGACCTCGGCGAGGCGCCGGTTGGCCCCCGCGGCGAGGATCGCGTCGTGGAACGCCCGGTCGTGCCGCATGAACCGCGGCTCGTCGTGGTCGGCCGCCGCGGCGCGCATGGCTTCCAGCTCCTCGCGCAGCGCGCGGGCGAGGCCTGGACCGGCATGGCGGGCCGCCCGTCTGGTCGCCGGCACCTCGAGCAGCAGCCGCAGGTGGAACACCTCTGCGATCTCCCTGGGGTCGCGGCGCAGCACCCGGAAGCCCCGGCTCCGCTCGAACCGCACCAGGCCGGCCTCCGCCAGCCTGAGCATCGCCTCGCGTACGGGGGTGCGGGAGACGTTGAGCTGCTCGGCCAGCCGGTACACCGAATAGAGCTCTCCCGGCCGCAGCTCCCCCGTGTGGATGGCCTCCCTGACCGCCTCGATGACCTGCTCGGTGAGACTGGACGTGCCGGCGACCGCTCGCACCGTCTGACCACCCTCCGGAATGGGCTCGCCCGCGTACGGCGGCGCATTGACATGCAGCATGCTACATGCCAGGTTGCCCATCGGGTGTGCCGCGCGCCGCGCGGGCATCCCCGGCCTGTGCCCTCATGACCCCGCGAGTGAAAGGCCCAGCGATCGTGATCGTGCCGAGCGACCCCGAGTCCGTCTTCACGTACGGCGCGCCCGCCCTGAAGTTCGGCCCCGGCGCGTCCGCCGAGATCGGCTTCGACCTCGGGCAGTACGGCGTGCGCCGCGTGCTGGTGGTGACCGACGCGGGCGTGGCGGCGACGGGCGCCCCGGCGCGGATCGCCGAACAGATCTCCAGGTTCGGCATGCACGCGGAGGTGTACGACGGCGTGCACGTCGAGCCCACCGACGAGAGCCTGCTCGCGGCGATCGGGCACGCCCGCGCGAGCGGCCCGTGGGACGCCTTCGTCGCCGTCGGCGGCGGGTCGAGCATCGACACGGCCAAGGCCGTCAACCTGCTGACGACGAATCCGGGCGAGCTGACGGACTACCTCAACGCGCCGATCGGCGCCGGGCGCGCCCCCTCCCGGCCGCTCAAGCCGCTGGTCGCGGTGCCCACGACCACGGGCACCGGCTCGGAGAGCACCACGATCTGCGTGCTCGACGTGCTCGGCCTGAAGGTCAAGACGGGGATCAGCCACGCCCGCCTCCGTCCCGTGCTGGCCGTCGTGGACCCGGACCTCACCATGACGCAACCGCCCGAGGTGACCGCCGCGGCGGGGATGGACATCCTCTGTCACGCCCTGGAGAGCTACACCGCCCGGCCGTACACCTCCTACGAGCGCAGGCGGCCGGAGGAGCGCGTGCCGTACTGCGGGTCGAACCCGGTGGCGGACATGTGGTCGGAGCAGGCGATCCGGCTGCTCGCGGGTTCGTTCCGCACCGCCGTACGGCACGGCGACGACGCGGAGGCGAGGGGCGCGATGGCGCTGGCGGCGACGTTCGCGGGGCTCGGGTTCGGCAACGCGGGCGTGCACATCCCGCACGCCAACGCCTATCCGATCGCGGGCCGGGTGAAGGACTTCCACCCCCATGGCTATCCCGGCGGCGAGCCGATGGTGCCGCACGGCATGGCCGTGGCGCTGACCGCGCCGGAGGCGTTCCGGTTCACCTTCGAGGCGGACCCGGCGCGGCACCTGCGCGTGGCCGAACTGCTCGATCCGGCGGCGGCCGTGCCGGACGAGCCGGCGGAGTTCCTGCCCGGCGTGCTGACCGCGCTCATGCGCGACGTCGGCATCCCGAACGGCATCGGCGGCGTGGGATACGCGGAGGCCGACGTGCCGGCGCTGGTGGAGGGGGCGATGAAGCAGCAGCGGCTGCTCACCACCTCCCCCAGGCCCGTGCGGGAGGAGGACCTCGCCGGCATCCTGACCCGTTCGCTCGCCCTTTGGTGAGCGGGGCGCGCGTCCATCCGGTCGAGGCGCGACGTGAGAATCCTTCACGGTTGACCCCTCTGACCTGCGCATAGACCATGAGGGCCCATAGGACCACGCAAGGCGGTGCCTTATGTCCGAACAGCCCCTTAAATCCCTGCCGGGCCGGGTCCGGTTTCCCGAAGGCCGCATGATCAAGGGCCAGTCGCTGTCGGGCGCGCCCGTCGAGCTGACGGTGTCGGAGATCATCGTTGTGGACAAGCCGAAACCGGGCTGCGTACGGACGGTCAAGCACGGAAAGGACTGGGCGGCGGCGGGAACCACGGTCCAGCTCGCCGACGAGGACCTCGTCGCGCTGCTCGCAGAGGGCGTTCCCGAGCCCATGGTCGCCGAGAGCGAGACGATGGCCGGCGCCTTCCTGCCGCTGACGAACAGGCCCTTCTCCGGGACGCCGCTCCCCTCCGACGTCAACCAGGGGCTGGTCGGCGACTGCCGGGTCATCTCCGCCCTGCAGGCGATCGCCGTCGCCCAGCCGGCTCTGCTGACCTCGGCGCTCTCCGGCGGCCCCGACACGTACGAGGTCGCGCTGAAGCGCGCTCCCGCTCCCGACAGGGCGCCGGCGTCGAGCCAGAGACCGGAGGTGTTCCGGGTCTCCGGCGCCCTGCCGGTGAACAGGTTGTCGAAGGAACCCGAGCTGCTGTACTGCCTGCGGGGCAACGACACGAAGGACACCTCGTTCCCCGTCTGGCCCGCGATCTTCGAGAAGGCCTTCGCTGTCATGTGGGGCGGTTACGGGAGGCTCGCCGGAGCCCTGGAGGAACCGGTGATGCTGGCCCTGGGCCTCGTCTCGCCCATGTCCGGCAAGATCCAGCTGCTGAACAACGCGAAGCCGGATCGTGCGGCGTGGCGGGAGAAGATGACGCGCTTCCACGCCGAGAACATGCCGATGACGACCACGATCCAGGAAAAGAGGCACAACTACGCCGTCATCCGCGTCAGCGAGGACGGCGTCGTCGTCAGCGATCCCAACACCCGCCGCACCGGTGACTTCCTCGCCCGATGGGCCGAGCCCCGCCACGTCTCGACCGCCCCGGGCTTCGTCGCCGACAGCGAGGTCTGGCCCCTGTTCTTCCCCTGGGACACGTTCTTCGACAAGTTCATGTGGGTGTACGCCTACAGCCTCCGCACCTGACGTACGTTCCGTCCGCGGGCGCCCCGGGACGTCCTCGCCGGGGGGAACGGCGAGGGCGCCGGAAGCCGCCTGAACGGCGGGGCTCCGGCGACCGGGGACTTCGGCGGCGGGGCTCGGGCGGCGGGGCTCAGCGGTGCGACAGGGTGGAGCCGGAACGGCCCTTGACCACGCGGAGCTGGGCGGGGATGCGCACCCGAAGCTCGGCGACGTGGCTGACCACGCCGACGGCCCTGCCGCCCTCGCGCAGGCCGTCGAGGATGTCGAGCACGTCGTCGAGCGTCTCGTCGTCGAGGGTGCCGAAGCCCTCGTCCACGAAGAGGCTGCCGATCTCCGCGCCGCCCGCCTCGGCGGTCACCACATCGGCCAGGCCCAGCGCCAGGGCGAGCGAGGTGATGAAGCTCTCGCCGCCGGACAGCGTGGCCGGGTCGCGTTCCACGCCGGTCCAGGCGTCGAGCACCCGCAGGCCCAGCCCGCCGCCCGACCGGCCCCGGTCGCCCGCGGACCGGTTCAGGTCGTGCCGCAGCAGGTAGCGCCCGCTCGACATGCGGTCGAGGCGCTCGTTCGCCGCATCGACGACCTGGCGGAGGCGCTCGCCCAGCACGTACGCCGACAGCCTCATGTGCCACCGGTTGTCGCCGGACGTGCCGGTCGCCAGCTCGGCGAGCCGCCGCGCCAGGCGGTGCCGTTCCTCCGCGGGCCGGTAGGCGCGCAGCGCCGCGTCCAGTTCGCCGGCGAGCCCCGTGAGCTGGTCGAGCCTGCCCTTCGCCCGGTCGCGCGCCGACGTGCGGGCGGTGTGGTCCCGCTCGGTCCGCTCGTGGCAGGCTTCCAGCTCCGGCAGGTCCGCGGCGGGCTCGGCCGCCGCCGCGACAAGTTCGGGATCGGCGAGCAACCCCTCGACCGTGGCCCGCTCGGCGTCCAGGTGTCCCAGCCGCTCGGACATCGCCTCCCGGTCCTCCGGGGTGCGCACGGCGGCCGCCGCGTGCTCCACGCTCGCGAACCCCTCCCCGCCGGCGGCCCTGGCCGCCTCGGCCAGCGCCGCCTCGCTCTCGCGGTCGGCGGCGGCGGCCGATGCCGCCGCCTCGGCCGCCTCCGTGAGCAGGTCCGCCTCCTCGCCCAGCCGGTCGAGGCGGGCGGCGAGCGAGGGGTCCTCGCCCCGGGCTGCGTCGATCACCTCGGCCAGCCTGCGCTCGTCGGCCTCCAGCCCGTCCCTGTGCGCGCGTGCCTCGGCGAGCGCCGCACCGGTGCGCGCGGCCCGCGCACCCAGCTCCTCCAGCTCGGCGGCGAGCCGGGCGGCGCGGGCGGTCAGTTCCTCCTCTGCCATAGCCAGGGACCGGGCGCGTTCCAGATCCGCCTCCGCCGTCGCGAGGTCGCCCTCCAGACCGGCGGCGAGCCGCTCCCCCTCCGCGAGCAGGGCGTCTCGCCTGGTCCTGGTCTCGGTCAGCAGCCCGGTCAGCTCCGCGGCCCGCTCGCGGGCCGTCTCCAGCTCCGCCGCGAGCCGCCCGGCCTCCGCCTCGGCCGCCGCGACCGCCGTCTCGGCAGCGCGCAGCCGCGCCAGCTCCTCGCGGGCGTCCGCGAGGGCGGCGGACGCGTCCTCCTGGGACAGGTCGGCGGCGCGCGCCGCCGCGTCGCCGAGCCGCGACGAGAGGGCGGCGACGCGCGTCTCCGCCTCCTCGCGGGCCCGCTGCGCGGCCTCGAACGCCTCCTGCGCCGCCTGCTCGTCGTCCGCCGTCGCGGCCCGTCCGGCGGGCGCGGCGGGACGGGGGTGTTCGACGGCGCCGCAGACAGCGCAGGGCGCCCCGGCCACGAGCCCGGCCGCCAGTTCGGCGGCCATTCCGTCGATCCTGGCCTGGCGGACCTCCTGGAGCCGGTCGCGACGCTCCTGGGCCAGGTCGACGGCCTCGCGCCGGTCGTGCTCGGCCTGCTCCAGATCGGCGGTCAGGGCGTCGCGCAACCGCGCGGCGTCCAGCCGCTCCCCCGCCATATGAGCCACGGCCTCCAGAGCGGGGACGCGCGCGGCCATGTCCCGCAAGCCCCTGAGCCGCTCTTCGGCGCCGGCCAGCAGCTCCGGCAGCTCGGCCTGCGCGGCCAGCGCCCGTGCCTCGTCCTCGGCGAGCCGCGCCAGCTCGGCGTCCAGCAGCGCGGCCTGCCCGGTGACCTCCCGCAGCCGGAGCGCGGTGTCCCTGGCGGCCGTCAGGCCCGGCAGGCTCGCCGCCGCCGTACGTGCCCGGGCGAGCCGTTCCTCGGCGTCGAGCCGCTCGGCGGGCAGGGCCGTCAGCCGCCGCGTCAGCTCCGCCTCCTCCTCGGTCAGCGCCGCCAGCCCGCGCTCGGCGTCCGCGCGCTCGCTTCGCACCTGCCGCAGCCGCGCCTCCTCAGGGAGGATCTGGCGCACCCGGGCGACCTCGTCGCGCCGCTCCCGCTCCAGCACGGCCAGCCGCTCCGTGCCGATCCGCTCCGTGCCGATCCGCTCCGTGCCGATCCGCTCCGTGCCGATCCGCTCCGTGCCGATCCGCTCCGTGCCGATCCGCTCCGTGCCGATCCGCTCCGTGCCGATCCGCTCCGGGTCCATCCCCTCCGGGTCCGGCCCCTGGGGGCCGGGCCGGGCGACGACGCTCTCGGCCCCCGGCCACAAGTCACCCAGCCACAAGTCACCCCGCGACATGTCGCCCGGCCGCGCGACACCCGGCCGCGCGACCTCCGGCCATTCCGCGCCCGGCCGCGCGCCCGGCCGCTCCACGCCCGGATCCCCGTGGGGCCCCAGCCCGAGGCCGGGAAGCGCGCGGAGCAGGGAGTCGGCTGCCACCCGCCGCGCCTTGGCGGCGGCCTCCGCTCGCTGGGCGGCCTGCCGGATCAGCGGCGCCACCCGATCGGCCCGGGCGGCCTCGTCCAGCATCGCCTCCAGGTCCGACCGCTCGTCCGCCGCCGCGTCGAGCTCCTGCCGGCGGGCGAGGGCGGCGGCGTGCCTGCGCTGCCGGTCGGCCAGGGCCCTGCCCTCCTCCAGACGGGCGCGGGCCGACAGCAGCGCCTCCTGGCTCGCCGCGCGGGCCGCGACCGCGTCGGCGAGCGCGCCGCGGGCGAGGTCGAGCGCCTCCCCCGCCCAGGCCGCGGGGTCTTCGGCGTCCTCGGGCAGCGGCAGGTCGTCGCCCGCCGCGCCGCGCATGCGGTCGAGCACCGACTCGACCCGCTGGCCCAGCTCCTGCGCCTCCCGCCCCGTGCGCGTGCGGTGGTCGGCCAGCCACCGCTCCACGTCGCTGAACACCCGTACGGAGAACAGCCGCTCCAGCAGCTCCCGCCGCTCCTCGCCGCCGGCCCGCAGGAACTTCGCGAACTCGCCCTGCGGCAGCATCGCGACCTGGCAGAACTGTGCCGCGGTCATGCCCGTCAGCGTGTTCACGAAGTCGCCGGCCTCGTCGCTGCGGGTGCTGCGCACGATCCACTGCCCGCCGGGCTCGGTCAGCTCCTCGACCCGGGCCTTGGCCTTCTCCTCGACCAGGCCGGAGCCCCGCAGCTTCGGCCGCATCCAGGCGGGCGACCGGGTGATGCGCAGGCGCCTGCCCCGGATCGTCAGCTCCAGCGTGACCGAAGGCCCGCGGTCGGGCGGCGCGTGGTCGCAGCGCAGGCTCCTGGCACTCTCCCGCTGGCCGGGCACCCTGCCGTACAGGGCGTAGCAGACGGCGTCGAGCACGGTCGTCTTGCCGGCGCCGGTCGGTCCGTGGATCAGGAACAGGCCCGCCTCGCCGAGCGCGTCGAAGTCGACCTCCTCCGTCCCGGGAAACGACCCGAACGCGACCAGGCGCAGCCGATGCAGCCTCACCGGACCTCCTCACTCGTCCACGGGCCGGGCGGGCGGCTCACGCGTTCTCCTTGATGCGGCACGCCTCGACCGCCTCCTGCAGCAGGTGCCGTTCGTCGTCGTCCGCGGGTTCACCGCGGACCTCGCGGACGAAGTCGAGCGCCACCTCGATCTCGGCCCGGCCGGCGATCCTCGCCCGGCCCGCCGGTCCCTCCGCCACGCCGTCCGGCGCGAAGGCGAGCGCCAGCGTGTGCGGGAAGCGCCGGCGCAGGCGCTCCATCGCCTCGCGCGGCCGCACCGGGTCGGTCAGCGTCACCTGCAGCCAGTGGTCCTCGTACCGCTCGAAGCGGCCGTCGGTCAGCAGGTCGTCGATGCGGCCCTTCACCGTGCTCACCGGCCGGGGCACGGGGGCGGGGACGAACTCCGTCCGGCCCGTGCCGAGGTCGGCCAGCCAGGAGCCCTTGGTGTGGCCGGCCTCGGAGAAGGAGTAGGCGATCGGCGAGCCGCTGTAGCGGACCGTCTCGCTCATCACCTGACGGCCGTGCAGGTGCCCCAGCGCCACGTAGTCGACCCCGGAGAACGCGCTCAACGGCACGTGCGAGACCCCGCCGACGCTGATGTCCCGCTCGCTGTCGCTGGCCTCTCCCCCGGTGACGAACGCGTGGGCGAGCACGACCCTGCGCGCCGCCGGATGCGCCCGCACACGGTCCATCGCGTACGTGACGGCGGCGGTGTGGCTGCGCTCGGCCAGCTCCCACGGCCCCCTGACCAGCTCGGGCTCGAGGTAGGGGATGCCGAAGAACGCCACCTCGCCGATCATGATCGGTTCCCAGGCCCTGCCGGGGTCGGTGCGCAGGTGCACCCGCTCCATGAGGTCGGCGCCGAAGCCCAGCCGTACGGCGGAGTCGTGGTTGCCGCTGATCAGCACGGTGTGCACGCCGAGGGCCTTGAGCCTGGCCAGCGCCTCGTTGCACAGCGCGACCGCGTCGACGGGAGGCAGGGCCCGGTCGTAGACGTCGCCGGAGACCACCACGACGTCGACCCGCTCGGCCCGCACGGTCTCGACCAGGTGGTCGACGAACGCGGCCTGGGCGCCGAGCAGGCTCTCGCGGTGGAAGGACCGGCCGAGATGCCAGTCGGAGCTGTGCAGGACACGCATGTCGCAGGAAGCTAACAGGTCCCGCCGACAAACGCGGCCCCAATCGCCCCTCTGGTGCATGCCGCAAAGGAGGAGTAATGACTTAGCCTGGGTTCCGTATCGCGAGTACGCATGGGGGAGCGGCCTCATGAACGTCGGCCGGGGCACTCTCGGGGTGATCGCCGGTGTGCTGATGGTGGTGCTCGCCGCCGTCGGCCACGTGCTCTCCCCGCCGGCCTTCGATCCCCCGCCTCTGTCCACTTCGCCCCAGTTTCGCGATCTACCTCCCCAGCCTGCCGCCGAAGCGCGGCCGGTCGCCCGCACCGATCGGTTCCGTACCGAGACGCTGCTCGTGCCGGCGAAGAACGAGACGCTGAAGGCGACGATCAGGGCGCCCCTGTCCCCGGGACGCCACCCCGCGATGGTGTTCGTGCAGGGCTCGGGGTCGGGCGACGGCGGGGAGTTCACCCAGCAGGCCGAGTGGCTGGCCCGGGCGGGCATCGTGACGCTGGCGTACGACAAGCGGACGGTGGGCTACTCATTCCGCAGCCGCGACTTCGGCCTGCTCGCGGACGACGCCCTGCGCATGCTGCGGGTGCTGCGCGGGCGGTCCGACGTCGACCCGGCGCGAGCCGGCCTGTGGGGCGTCAGCGAGGGCGGCTGGGTCGTCCCGATCGCCGCCGAGCGTGATCCGCAGGCCGCGTTCGTGGTCCTGGTCTCCTCTCCGAACGTCTCACCGCTGCGCCAGGTCGCCTGGGCGCTGAACGAGCAGCTGCTACGCCTGCACGCCCCGACCGGCGTACGCGACCTGCTCACCCGGGCGATGGGCGGGGTCGGCTTCGACTTCCTGCGTTACGACGGGGTGCCCGCCCTGCGCGGGATCACCCAGCCCGTCCTGGCGCTGTACGGCACCGACGACCCGTCCATCCCGTTCGTGGAGAGCACCGAGACGCTCACCGGCGCCCTGGCCAAGAGCGGCAACACCGACTACACGATCCGCTTCCTCGCCGGGGCCGACCACGCCATGCGGATCCGCGGCGGGGCGTACGCGGCGGACTACCTGCCCACGCTGGCCAACTGGATGAAGGACCTGCCGCGTACGGCCAGGCCCTCGGTGGCGATCGCGGGGGCGACGCCTGTGCAGCGCTTCGAGGCGGCCGACGTGCCGGCCGCGCCGTGGTGGGGGGACAGCACGATCCTGTGGCTCGCGCTCTGCCTGGCCGCAGTGGGGTACGTCGCGGCGCCGGTCACCGAGATGGTCGTCCGGCTGCGCGGGCGCGACCTGCGGCTGCAGGCCAGGATGGAGGCCACGGTGCAGCTGTGGCCGGCCATCCGGCGGCGGCTGCGCCGGATGGCCTGGACCGGCCTCGGGGAGCTCGCCGCCGTCCTGGCGTTCATCACGCTCATCGTGTTGTTCTCGGTCAACCAGGCCGGCGCCTGGCCCGCCGTGCAGGCCGGGTGGCTGGTCGTGCGCCTGCTCGCCCTCCTGATGCTCGTGCAGACGGTCACGACGTTCGCGGCGGTGATCGGCGGCCTGCGGGACGGCTGGGAGCCGACGCCCTGGCAGAGGAGCGTGCTCGCCGGCGTGCTCGGCGGGACCGCGCTGCTGCTGCTGACCGCCGCCTACTACGGCCTGTTCGCCTTCCCCTGGTAGCCGCTCCGGGTTCGGGCGGCGACCTCGCGAGGACGTCCGGCCCAAGAGTGGGCATCAGCCGAGTTCCTCGGCCATCCGGGCCGTGATGGTGGTCAGCACGCGCGCCGCGACAGCCAGGTCCGCGGCCGGAACCGAACCGTAGGCACGGCCGAGGATCTCGCCGGACTCGGCGCGCACCTTCGCCACCAGCGCACGGCCGGCGTCGGTGACCTCGACCTGGTCACCGGGCGTTTCCCGCACCAGGCCGGTGCCGGCCAGGGCCGCGAGCGCGGTGTCGACGTCGGCGGGCCGCCACAGGGTCAGCTGGGCGACGTGGGCGACGTGCGCGGCCCGCTCGACCGTGCCGCCGGCGGCCAGGGCCTGGTTCAGAGTGATCCACTGCTTCTCGTCGACGGTCGTGCCCGACAGTGCGCGGGTCAGGACCGCCGTGTGGTGCTTCTCGGCCTGGCCGACGATCGCGGGGTTCAGAGTGGTGGTCATGTCGATCTCCTTGCTTGATGCGGCGCCCGATGTTCAGATTCTGACACTCAGTCTCAATAATGCACAAGTGCCACTAGCGACTGAATCTCTTAAGAGATTCAGGATCGGATTGGGAGTAGGATTCCGGGTATGACCGCCGACGACCGCTCGCTGCCGCTACGTGAACGCAAGCGGCTGCGTACCCGACGCGCCATCGCCGACATCGCACTGCGCCTGTTCACGGAGAAGGGCTTCGACGCCACCACGGTGGAGGAACTGGTCGACGAGGCGGAGGTCTCACGCAGCACGTTCTTCCGCGCGTTCGCGACGAAAGAAGCGGCGGCCGTGGAGGCCGAGACCGAAGTGTGGACGACCTATCTGGGAGAGCTCGCGGACCGCCGGCCGTCCGGCGCGGTGCTCGCCGAACTGTGCGACACCCTCGCCCGCACCGCCGGGGTCCTGCCGCCCGACTGGGACCATCGCTACATCGCCACCCGGCGCCTGATCCTCACCACCCCCGCCCTCCTGGGCCATGTGGAGTACCAGCGCACCGGGGTGGAGAGGCAGGTCGTCGCCTGTCTGGCGGAAAAGCTCGGCCTCGACCCCGATGACCTGCGGTTGCGCATCCTGGCCGAGCTGGCGACCACCGCTTGGAGCGTCGCCGCCCGCGACTGGGTCCACGACGGCGGCGACGGCGGCCGCAAGGCGCTCACCGACCGGCTGCGCAACGCCTTCGCGACCATCCCCGACGCCCTGAACCTCTCCACGGGCGCATCATGACCCGCGACCCGGATCCGGCCGGCCGCACAGCCCCGCCACCGGCCGTTCGATCGCCGCTCGGGACCCGGTTCCCACGATAGGGGCGAGTCCTGGTCAAATCCGGGTACGGACTTCCCCTGCTCGGGCCGGTCACGGGCTTTCCGCGGCCGGTGTCGCTTCAATTGACGCGTGGTCACCCCTGATCTGGCGCCGCGGAACGGCGCCCCGCCGGCGACGCGTCGCAGCGGGCCGGTGTTCACAGCCGCCGCGCTCATCGGCTGGGTGGCGCTGTCGGCGGTGCTGCCCGGCGCGGCCCACCTGCGAGCGGGCCGGTGGCGCACCGGGCTGCTCCTGCTGGGCGGCTACCTGACCGTGGTCGTCGCCGCCGCGTGCGTGGCCGTCGGCGCGGACGCGGGCCTCGCCGGGCGCGCGCTGGGCTGGCTGGGCCAGATCTCACTGGTGTTCGCGGCCTGTGCCGTCGCCTGGTTCTGGCTGGTCGTCCGTTCGTACGTCGTCCTGCGGCCCGGGCGGCTGCCCCGCAGGGGACAGATCCTCACCGGGCTGGTCGCGGGCGTGCTCGCGGTCGTCGTCGCGGTGCCGTTCGCGATCGCCGCCCGGTATGTCCGTGTGTCCGAGCAGACCCTCGACTCGCTGTTCGCCACGCCGGACGGGACCGCCCAGGTCGGCGGCGCCGTACGCCGGGACGACCCGTGGGCGGGCCGCGACCGGGTCAACGTGCTCCTGCTCGGCGGCGACTGGGGCGACAACCGGATCGGGATGCGCACCGACAGCATCAACGTCGCCAGCGTGGACGTGCGGACCGGCAACACCGTGCTGCTCGGCCTGCCGCGCAACCTGGAGCACGTCCGCTTCCCCCCGGGCAGCGCCATGGCCGCCCGGTTCCCCTTCGGTTTCCAGCTTCCGGAGTATCGCCCCGGCTGGCGCGAGGACCTGCTGTTCTCGGTGTGGCAGTACGCCGACGACCACCCCGAGCTGTTCGGCGGGCGGCGGCACATGGGCGCCGAGGTACTCAAGGAGACGGTCGGCCACATCCTGGGCCTGCGGATCGACTGGTACGCCCTGGTCAACATCTGGGGCTTCGCGAAGATGATCGACGCCCTCGGCGGGCTCGTGGTGGCGGTGGACCGCGACGTCGTGTACGGCCTGCACAACGAGGGCACCGTCAGAGCGGGCACCCGGCGGCTGAACGGCACCGAGGCGCTGTGGTACGCCCGCTCCCGCACCTTCAGCGACGACTTCGACCGGATGCATCGGCAGCGCTGCGTCCTCGGGGCCCTGCTCTCCCAGGCCGACCCGGCCACGGTGCTGACGCGGTTCACCGAGATCGCGGCGGCCACGCGCAGGATAATCAGCACCGACGTGCCCCGGCCCATGCTGGAGCACCTGGTGCCGCTCGCCTGGAAGGTGAAGCACGCCGCGATCACCAGCCTGCAGTTCGTGCCGCCCCTGATCAACACCGCCTATCCCGACTGGGACCGGATCCGGCTGCTCACGGCCAGGGCGATCCGCGCCTCGGTCCACGCCCAGACCGGCCCTTCCGCCGCGCCGTCCGGCTCCTCGCCCGCGCCCTCGCCCGCTCTGGGGCGGCATCGGCACCGGCACTCCCTGCCGCCGCCCTCCCCCACGCCCGTGCTCTCGCCGCCGGGGACGCCCAGCCCGATCGACGACGGCTGCGGGGCGCCGCACACGGCGATGGCGCGCTGAGCCCGTCTCCTGTCGTCCGCGCCGGTGACCCTACGAGGGCGGCAGGCTGAGACAAGCGGACGCGGGGCTCTCACCCGCGCTGGTCGCCACTGTCAGACGCGGAACGACTCGCGGGCCATGCGGCGCACCCGGTCCTCGTCCACCGTGTGCCCGAGACCGGGCTGGGTGAGCGGCACGGCGACGACCCCGCCGGACGCGCCGACCGGCGGGAGCACCACCTGGGCGCTTCGCGGCGGCTCGGCCACGTCGCTGGGCAGGGAACAGCCGGGCAGGCTGGCGACGGCGACCGTCGCGGCCCGGGCCAGCCCCGCGCCGAGACCGCCGGCGCAGACGATGTCCCACCCGGCCTCCACCGCGCGGTCGTGCGCGAGCCGTACGGCGCCGAGCGAGCCGAACTTCGCGGGGCGCAGCAGCAGCGCCCGGCCCGCTTTGAGGCTCACCGCCTCGTCGAGGTCGGGCACGGAGGTCACCTCGACCGCGACCGAGGCGGACACCCGGTCCTGCAGGTCGGCGCTGGTCAGCAGGTCCTTGAAGGGGCGTTCGATGGCCACCACCCCGTAGGAGTCCAGCGCCTCCAGCTGCGCGATCTCCGTGTAGGCGCCGCGCCCGTCCACCGCGATGGCCAGGCCGGGATAGGCGGCGCGCACGGCGCGCAGCGGCTCGACGTCCCAGCCGGGGTGCACGTCCAGCGTCACGTGGCCGTAGCCCGCGCAGACGTGCCGGTTCACGCGGGCGACCATGCTCTCGAGCGAGCGGTCGGCCGCCAGCCTGACGGTCGCGATCAGCGACGTGCGGCTGCCGCCGAGGGCGTGGGAGAGCGGGACGCCGTTCATGCGGCCCCACAGGTCCCAGCAGGCCATGTCGCCGGCCGCGCCGCCGGGGATCTCCCCCAGCTCCGAGGGGTGCTCCCAGTCGAGGCCGATGAGCGCGGGCAGGCCCCGCTCCAGCGGGCCGGCCTCGGCGGGATCGACGGCCTCGCCCCAGCCGACCATGCCGCCGTAGTCCGTGATCTTTATCAGGACGGTCTCCGGACGCCTGCCGTACGGCAGGGTCATCCTGAAGACCTCCAGCTCCCGGACACGCGGCACTCGGATCCCCTCGCTTCTTCCCCCGGATCCCGCCGAAGGCCGTCCCGGCGGCGCCTCGGGTGCGCGGCGTCCGGCCGGCCTGCTCCACGGCGGGATTTCCGGGATTCCCTAGACCTCCATGGTGCCCGCTTCGCGGCGGTGCTCGAAACGGCCGCCGACGAGAGTGGCCGTGCCCGCCATGACGACCAGCAGGCCCAGGCACGTCACGTAGACCCACGGCCGGCCCCCGTACGCGGCGAACACGGCCCCCGTGATCGCGACGGCGACGACGGAGAAGACCGATTCGCCGATGCTCAGCGACGCGCTGTTGCGGCCCTCCTCCCCGGGGGCGGACAGCTCCAGCACCAGCACCGACAACGTCGGGAAGACCATTCCGATGCCCAGGCCCGCCACGACCCAGCCCGCGAAGACCACGACGGCCGGCGTGGCAGGGATGACGATCAGTGCGGTGGCGCAGATGCCGACGGCGATCAGCGTCGCGCCGAGGCGGATGGTCAGCGCCCGCGCGTGGGGCCTGCGGCCCTGGATCCACGAGCCGAGCGACCAGGCGAGGGCCCCGCCGGTGAGCGCGAGCCCGGCCTCGGCCGTGTTCAGGTGCCGCTCCTGCACCAGCATCAGCGGGACGAACACCTCGGCGGCGAAGAACGATCCGGCCGCCAGGCCGCGCAGCGCGACCACGGTGGGCAGTCCCCGGGCCGCGCGCAGCGTCCCCTTGGGCAGCAGTTTCGGCAGCGCCACCGCGAGGACCGCCGCACCGGCGACCGCCAGGACGATCCCCGCACCCGCCGCGCCGCTGCCGTACTGCAGCAGAGCCGCGCCGATCGCGGCGCACACGCCCCAGGCGAACCGGGGCAGGAAGGCCCGGCCCATCGCCTCCCTCGGCTGCCCGTCCGTGGCGGGCAGTCCCCGCCACATGATCAGCGCGGCGGGGACCGACAGCACCGCCACGCCCAGGAAGATCAGGCGCCAGTTCCAGGTCTCCGCCACGAAACCGGTGACGGCCGGGCCGACCACGGACGGCAGCACCCACGCCGCTGCCAGCGCGGAGAACACCCGCGGGTGCATGGCGGAGGGGTACGCCTGGGCGACGAGGACGTACAGGGCCACGTTGAACAGGCCGCCGCCGAGTCCCTGGAGGAAGCGCCCGACGAGGAAGACCTCCATGACGGGCGCGAACCCGGAGACGGCCAGCCCGGCGACGAATCCCGCCACTCCCGTCCACAAGGCGGGGAACGGCCCCCGTGCGTCGCTCCAGCGCCCGCCGACCACCGTGGCGATGATGTTGGCCGCCATGCCGCCGCTGAACGCGAGGCCGTACAGGTGGTAGCCGTTCAGCTCCCGGCCGATCAGGGGCATCGCGGTGGCCACCGCGAGATATTCGAACGCCACGAGCATCACCAGGGCCACGATCCCGACGCTCAGGGCACGGTAGCGCTGGCTGAAGACGGCTGGGGCTGCGGTCATTACCGAAGACATGATACGGACATTACAAATCACCGTCCTGACGCGAAAATGCGACCTTGGTCGTAGGACCGACGCTCGATGGCGGCCGCCATGAGGCCGGGAAAGGCGTCCGGCGTGCAGGCGAAGGCCGGCACACCCATCGCGGCCAGCGCCGCCGCGTTGTCGTGGTCGTACTGCGGCGTCCCCTCGTCCGACAGCGCGAGCAGCACGATCACCTGGACCCCGGCGGCGGTCATGGCGGAGATCCTGCGCAGCATCTCCTCCCGCGGCCCGCCCTCGTACAGGTCGCTGACCAGCAGGAAGATCGTGTCGGCCGGCCGGGTGACGAGGCTCTGGCAGTAGGCCACCGCCCGGTTGATGTCGGTGCCGCCGCCGAGCTGGGTGCCGAACAGCACCTCGACGGGGTCGCGCAGCCGGTCGGTCAGGTCGGCCACGGCCGTGTCGAAGGCCACGAACGAGGTCTTGAGCGAACGCATCGAGGCGAGCACCGCGGCGAAGACGCCCGCGTACACCACAGAGGCGGCCATCGAGCCGCTCTGGTCGACGGCCAGCACGACCTCCCGCTGGACGGCCCGCTGCCCGCGGGCGTATCCGACCAGCCGGGACGGCACGACGGTCTTCCGCTCGGGGAGGTAGTTGCGGAGGTTCGCCCGGATCGTACGGTTCCAGTCGACCTCGGCCGCTCGCCTGGGCCGGTGGGTCCTCGCCGAGCGGTCGAGCGCGCCGCTGACGGCCGTCAGGGTGCGCCGCGTGAGCCGCGCCTCCAGCTCCCGCACGACCGTGCGGACGACGGCCCTGGCCGACTCGCGGGCCCGCTCCGGCATCAGCCGGCCCAGCGACAGCAGCGTGCCCACCAGGTGCACGTCGGGCTCGACGGCCTCCAGCATCTCGGGCTCCAGCAGCAGCCGGGTCAGGTCGAGCCGCTCGATGGCGTCCTTCTGCATGACCTGCACGACACCTGCGGGGAAGTACTCCCTGATGTCCCCCAGCCATCGGGCCACCCGCGGCGCGGACGCGCCGAGGCCGGCGCCGCGCCGTTCCTGCCCGTCGTACAGGGCCGTGAGGGCGGCGTCCATCCGGGCGTCCGCGCCCTCCAGCGTCCCCTCGGCCGCGCCGCCCAGCACCAGCCGCCAGCGGCGCAGCCGCTCGTCCTCGCCGTCCATCAGGGCCTCCCGCCCGTCCCGCGTCCCAGGATGTCGCGCACGGTCCGCACGGCCCCCGCCGCCAGCCCGTCGTCGTAGTCCGCCCCCTCGTCGCCCCCCGGCGAGCCGGGACGCAGTGCGGCGCCGGAGCGGACCCGCCCGCCGATCATCCGCCGCTCCGGCGCCGGGAACGCGCCGAACGTGCGCCGCAGCAACGGCAGCACGTCCACGAACGCCTCGGGTGACAGGCCGGTGAGCCAGGCGTCCACCGTGGCGAGCAGGCGCGGGTCGTGGACGAGCAGCAGGCCGCCTCCGGACAGGAAGCCCTCCATCCAGGCCGCCGACCGGGCCGGGGGGTTGCCGTGCGACATCGACCGCGCCATGCGGGCGGCCACGTCGTCCTCCAGCGCCTCGGCGTCGAACAGGATCCGCACGATCCGGCCGTCGAGCAGCCCCGGCAGGTCGTCGCGCCGGGCGATCCCGGCCAGCGTCGCGAGCCACCGGCCGCTTCCCATCAACCCGGCCGCGGTGTGGACGCCGTCCATCAGCGCCGCCATCTCGCGGGCCGCGTCCTCGTCCAGCCCCGTGAGGGCGGGGGACAGCCCGGCGCAGATCCGCGCGAGCATCGACTCGGTGACGCCCGCGAGCCCCTCGGTGCCGCGCACGTCCCCGTACCGGCGGGCCCGCACGAGCGCGGGCAGCGCCCCCATGAGATGGCGCACCTCGCCGTCGAGCGCCGCCCGGTCCTCGATCCGCCCCAGGACGTACGGCAGCGCGTCCGGCAGATGGGCGAGCAGGCAGCGCTCGACCAGCGCGGCCAGCTCGGGCAGGCCCGCGCCGCCCGCGAGGTCGCGGACGCGGGCCGTCGCCGCCGCCTCGACCGTGATCCCCCACACGGCGGCCTCGATGAGGGCCACGTCGAGCTCGGGGCGCCACTCCAGCGACCAGGACTCCTTGAACGTCCCCTTGCTCCTGGCCCGCCGTGGCGTCCCCCAGGGCACGTCCAGCAGGGCGAGCCGGTGCAGCAGCCGGCTTCGGCCGAGGTCGAGCGGCCTGCGCAGGTCGAGGTCGTGCTCCCCGGCCATGGCCTCGGGCTTCATGCGCAGCCGCCGCTGCTCGTCGCGCAGGTCCCGCCGCAGCGGCACCATCGGCGTGGTGTCCGGCACCCGCCCGAGCCGCTCCCCCACGACCATCCGCCGCTGGACCAGCTCGACCGGCAGCTCGTCGCCGCCGCACAGCACCGCCCTGACCGCCTCGGTGACCTCCGACAGCCCGGCGAGGGGCCTGCCGCGCAGCGTCGCCAGCCCCTCGGCCAGCCGTACGGCCTCGATGACGTGCGCGGAGGAGACGGGCAGGTCCTCCTCCCGCAGGATCGCGGCGGCGCGGGCGAGCCAGCGCTCCACCGGGCGGTCGGGCGCCGTGAACAGGTGCTCGTACCACCCGGGCGCGGCGACGCCCGCGCCGTAGCCCGCCCCCGCGGCGAGCCGTCCGTGGGTCCACGGCACCCACGTCATCTCGATCCTGACCTTGGGCAGACCGCGCAGCAGCCGCTCGTCCTCGGCCGGGGAGGGCGGCCGGCGGGGCACGTCTGGCGTCTCCGGGCCGGACCCGGTGGGCCGGCCGCTCCCGCGGGCACGGCCTCCGGGCGGGGACAGGGCGGGCGGGGACAGGGCGGGCGGGGACAGCACGGGCGGGGACAGCACGGGCGAGGACAGCGGGGGTGAAGTCAGCGCGGGCAGGTGCCAGGCCCCGCAGACCACCGCGATCCGGGCGAAGCCCTCTCGCGCCGCCTTCCGCAGCGTCCTGCGCATGTACGCCTCGCGCCGGGCCTCGACGCCTCCCGCGACGTGCCCCTCGCGCACGGCCCGCATCGCCTCGGCGACCACGTCGAGCGTCCCGGCCTCGCCCCGGTGCTCGACCAGGTCCTCCCACCACCGCTCCGGGTCGTCGTATCCCGCCGCGCGGGCGAGCTCGCCGATGGGATCGCGGCGTACGGGGTCGGCGTCGAGCGCGAGACTGTGCGCGGCGGGCAGGTCGCAGAACCGCGCCTCGACGCCCGCCCGGGCGGCGTAGGCGATGGCCTGCCACTCGGGCGAGAACTCCGCGAACGGCCAAAAGGCGGCCCGCGACGGCTCCCCCGGCACGTACGCGAGCAGCGCGACGGGCGGGCGCATCCCAGGGTCGGCGGCGAGCGCCACCAGGCCGTCGGCCTCGGGCGGGCCCTCGACGAGCACCAGATCGGGCCTGATCCTGTTCAGCTCGTCACGCACGGCCCTGGCCGATCCCGGCCCGTGGTGCCGCACCCCCAGCACCGACACACGCGGCACCGGCAGACCTGGCACCGGCGCCCCCCGCCCGGACGAGGCGCCGGCGGCGATCTCAGCCGACATCGCGGCAGGCCCGGTAGAAGTCGCGCCAGTCGTCGCGGTCGCGGACGACCGTCTCCAGGTACTCCTGCCAGACCACGCGGTCGGACACCGGGTCCTGGACCACGGCCCCCACGATGCCGCCCGCGACGTCGGCCGGGCGCAGCACGCCGTCCCCGAAATGGGCGGCGAGCACGATCCCATTGGTGACGACCGAGATGGCCTCCGCCGTGCTGAGCGTGCCGCTGGGCGACTTGACCTTGGTCCGCCCGTCGGATGTCACGCCCGCGCGCAGCTCCCGGAAGACCGTCACCACGCGCCGGATCTCCTCCAGCCCGGTCACGGTCTCGGGCAGTTCCAGGGAGCGGCCGAGCTGCGCCACGCGGCGGGCCACGATGCCGACCTCCTCCTCCGTGCTGGCGGGGACCGGCAGCACGACGGTGTTGAACCGCCTGCGCAGCGCGCTCGACAGGTCGTTGACCCCGCGGTCGCGGTCGTTCGCGGTGGCGATGACGTTGAAGCCCTTGGCCGCCTGCACCTCCTCCCCCAGCTCGGGGATCGGCAGCGTCTTCTCCGACAGCACGGTGATCAGGGCGTCCTGCACGTCGGACGGCATGCGCGTGAGCTCCTCGACCCGGGCCAGCCGTCCCTCCGCCATCGCGCGCATGACCGGGCTCGGCGTCAGCGCCCCGCGGGAAGGGCCCTCCGACAGCAGCCGCGCGTAGTTCCACCCGTAGCGGACGGCCTCCTCCGGCGTGCCGGCCGTGCCCTGCACGAGCAGGGTGGAGTCGCCGCTGATCGCCGCGGCGAGGTGCTCGGACAGCCAGGTCTTGGCCGTGCCGGGCACGCCGAGCAGCAGCAGCGCCCGGTCGGTGGCGAGCGTCGCCACCGCGACCTCGACGATCCTGCGCGGGCCGATGTACTTCGGCGTGATCTGGCCGCCGTCCCCCAGCACGTAGGTCGTCACCGCCCAGGGCGACAGCCGCCAGCCCGGCGGGCGTGGCCGGTCGTCGGTCTTCGCGAGGATCACCAGCTCGTCGGCGAACTGGTCCTCCGCGTGCGGGCGCAGAACGCTGGTCATGCAAGCTCCTTGAGCATGTCGAAGCGGAACCGCAGGGTCGCGGCCAGTTCGGGGACCTCCCCGGCGTGCTCGTGCATCGCGGGGTCGAACCGCTCCCCCGCCAGCCGGATCAGCTCGCCGGCGTTCCACGGCTGCGTCCGCGTGGTCTCGACGATCTTCTTGAGCACGGCCCTCGCGAGCCGGTGCCCCCACGGCCGGGGCACGCCGCCCAGCATCATGACCATCTGGCCGTCCACCGGATGGCCCGCCACCAGCTCGGCGGCCCGGTGGGATCGCTCCTCCGGCGGGAGCACGGCCAGCAGGTCGGTCAGCGGCTCGGCCTCGAACAGGGCACGCGCCCACGTCGCGTCCTGCTGCAGGATGGCGGCCCTGGTCCAGCCCATGCGGACCTCCCGCTCCCAGTCGCCGATCCGGGCCCCGGCGATCTCGTCCGGCGGCATGCCGAGGTGACCCGGCCAGAACGACAGCGGCGTGTGCGCCACCACCTGCTGCAGCCACCAGCCCCGCGTCTCCATCCCGGCGGGCGGCCGCGCCCTGACGCCGTCGCGCTCCATCTCGCCGTCGCAGGCCGGCGGCGGCTCCGCCCGGAGCCCGGAGCCGTTCCCGGTCACGAAACGGCGCGCCCGTGCGGTCATGCGGAGGGCCAGCCGCGACCGCGGCAGGCGGGTGAGGAGGTCGGCCGCGGCCTGCCGCACCTCTCGGCGCCGGTCGTCGAGCACCGCCTCCAGGAACGGTTCGTCGGCCATGCCGAGGCCGTCGGCGAGGATCGTCACGAAGACGGCCCGGTCCTCCGGCGTCTCCGCGCTCCAGCCGCGTTCGAGCAGCTCCCGCGCGGCAGCGGGGTCGCGGCGCCGCAACACGGTCAGGAAGGCACGCCTGTCGCCGCTCGTGCCGAGCTCCCACACCTCATCGGGCGGCACGTGCGCCGGCTCCGCCAGCAGGTAGGCCCAGGCGGAGTTGAGACCGGCGAGCCAGCGGCCCCGGGCTCCGGCGACCGCCCCCAGGCAGGCGCGGATCGACCGGTCCCGCGCCCCGAGGTCGAGCAGCCCGGGGATCATCTCGGCCGGGACCCGCACCCGCCGCTCGGCTGCCGTCTCCAGCCACTCGGTCAGCAGCCTGCCCTGCTCACCCCCGAGCATCCGGGCCAGCCGGTCCGCGGCGGCGCCGGGCACGAGTGGCAGCGTCTCCGCCGCCGCGGGGGCCGGCGGCCTGCCCCTGCCCGGCCGCCGCCCCGCGCGCATCCGGACCACCTGCTCGGCGGCCTGCTCCAGCAGGCTCTCCGGTGGTACGGCGCGGCGGTCGGCGCCCACCAGCGCGATGGACACCAGTTCCGCCCACGAAGCCCGCCCGGCCTCCCCTCCGCCGGAAACGGCCCGCGTCATAACCGCACCACCCCGCCGTCCTCGTCCCACGCCGTCAGCGGGAGCAGCCCGCGCGGCGTCCATTCGGCGGCGACCGTCACCGGCCTTCCGCCCGAGACGGCCAGCAGCCGCCACGGGACGCCCGCGGACGGGTGCAGCGGCAGTGCGTTCCCCTCGTCGTCCGCGAGCCCGTCCGGGCAGGGGACGACTCCGTCGAGCACCAGCGGCCAGGAGTCGGTCCATGGATCGGCCGCGAGCACCTCCGCGATCAGCGCGGGCACCTGGGAGACCTTCGTCCCCGGGGGCGGCCCCGCGTCGACGAGACCCCGTCGCTCGGCGACCAGGGCGCGCAGCGGCGACGCCCCCGGGTAGAAGGCCAGGTCGGCGTCGATCGACGAGCCCGGCGGCGGAAACGACTCGAGCGGCTGCCCGGCGGGAGCGAACGACAGCACCATCGCCAGGCGGCCCGTCGTCCGTCCCGCCAGCCACACGCGCCGGGCGACCAGCCGGTCCTGCTCCTCGTCCCGGCAGCCGACGACATCCCAGTGGTCCCGCACCGCCGGGGTGGCCAGGACCGACTCCCTCGTGACGGGGAAGCCGACCCGCGCCCGCACGGTCTGCCGCAACGGCTCGGGCAGCGCGGCGGCGCGGCGATGGGCGACCGCGAGCAGATGAAGCAGCGCGTACTCTCCGAGCAGAAGGCCCGGCCAGTCCTCGGCGCCGAGCACCCGTGAGAGCCGGGTGACCGTCCCCGCCGCACCCGGCGCCTGCGCGTCGACCAGCCGCCTGGCGAGGTCGTCCCAGTCGGCCGGCCCCGTCTGGCGCGCCTGCGCGATCCCCTGCCCGATCTGGTCGGCCAGCCACCGCTCCAGCTCCGACAGGCCCGCGGCGACCCTGCTCTCCCGCTGCTCCGCCTGGGCTCGCCTGGGCGCCGCGTGTTCCCCGGCGCCCGCGCTGGTCGTCCCATCGGGAGCCTCCGCCGGCGCCTGCTCCCGGCTCCGCCGTTCCATCACGCGCCGCAGACTAGCGACGGCCTCCGACATTTAGCCTCGCTCGCGGAGCCGGCCGAGACCCCCGGGATCGATACGAGAGAAGCAGGGACACAAGCGCCACACCATGCGGCCGAGAGAACACCCGGTCTCCCCGCGGTCTCCGCAGAACCGCCGGCCGTGAAGAGCCGGGCCGACGGGCACGGTTCCCCGGATGAGGATCACGCCGGCGACACGGCGACCGTGTTCGCGAGCCGGCGCTCCTGCCCAGGCCCGGGAACTGTCGGTGCCGTCTGGCAGGGTTGGCCCATGAGTGAGATTCCCGAGGCCAACTACTCGAAGAAGTGGGACGGCGATTCCCGGTCCGCCCTTCCCCTCGTCGGCGACGAGCGGGAGATGCTCACGGCCTTCCTCGACTGGCACCGCGAGACGTTCGCGCTGAAGTGCTCGGGTGTCCCGGAGGATCGGCTGTCGGACAAGGGGGTGCCGCCGTCCGGGCTCAGTCTCCACGGGATCCTCCGGCACCTCGGGGGCGTGGAGCGTTGGTGGTTCCGCATCCAGTTCGCCGGTGAGGACGTCCCGCTCCTCTATTACTCGGACGACGACCCCGACCAGGACTTCGAGGATCTGGACGGGGACGTCGAGGAGGCGTTCGCCGTGTGGCGGGCGGAGTGCGAGCGCTCCCGCGAGATCGTGGCGGCCGCCCGCTCACTGGACGAGACCGGTGTCCACCGCGCCACCGGACAGCCGGTCTCGCTGCGCCGCGTCCTGGTCGGCATGATCGCCGAGTACGCGCGCCACAACGGGCACGCCGACCTGCTCCGCGAGCGGCTCGACGGCGCCACCGGCCAATGAGGACACGAGCGGCGCGGTCCCGGCGATCGTCCGCAATCGGGTGAGACCGAGCCGCTCTCCCGCTCAGGGGTCGATGTCCGTGACCGTGCCCACGGGGGTGACGAGGCGGCCCAGACCGTCGATCTCGATGCGCACCTCGTCGCCCGGCGTCAGCGTGAAGTCCGACTCGGGCACGAGGCAGGTGCCGGTGGCCAGGACCACCCCGTACGGATAGCGGTCGGCACGCAGGAGGTGTTCGACGAGCTCGTCGATCCGCCGGTGAAGCAGGCCGGTGCTCGCCGAGCCCGTCCAGATCTCCCGGGAGCCGCGCGAGATACCGAGGCGGATGCCGAGGGCGTAGGGGTCGGGCACCTCCCAGGCGGGGCGGATGCCCGGCCCGAGCGCGGTTCCGCCGAGGTAGACCTTCGCCTGCGGAAGGTACAGCGGGTTCTCGCCCTCGATGGAACGGGAGCTCACGTCGTCGCAGATGGTGTAACCGGCGATCTCCCCGTTGGCGCAGACGACCACGGCCAGTTCCGGCTCCGGGACGTCCCAGGACGAGTCGGGCCGTACGGCGATCGCCTGCCCGTGCCCGCGCACCCGCCAGCCGAGGGACTTGAAGAACAGCTCGGGGCGGGGAGCGTCGTACACCATCTCGTAGACGTCGGGGGCGCGGCTCTCCTCTCTGCGCGCCTCCCGTGATCTGCGGTAGGTGACCCCCGCGGCCCAGACCTCCGTCCAGTGGTCCACGGGGGCCGCGAGCGAGGCCAGCGTCACGGCCTCACCGGTCGCCGCCGCGAGGGACCGGCGGAAGTGGCCGAGGCCGGACGAGAGCGCCTCCCCGAGCGAGAAGTCCTCGGGGAGCAGGCGGTCGCCCTCCTCGTCACGGACGGCCCAGCGCGCGGGGGCCGAGGCGCCGGTGTCATCGAGGAGGTAACCACGAACAAGTCGCATAAGCGTGCCTTCACGAGTCGATGAGAGGTTATGCGCCCCAGCCTGTACGAGCGGGGCCCGGCAGGGGAAGGGCCACCCGGGCGGTCCGGCCCGCCCGTCCGTCCGTCCGGCATGCGGTCCCCGTCGGCGAGCTGGGCAGCACCGTCGTGGTCACGCCCGGCGCCTGGCGGGAGCGGGCCGGCGAGATCGCGCGCGGGCCGGCCGCCTCCTTCACCCTCGGCTCCGGGCAGTTCTGCACCAAGCCCGGGGCCGTGCTCGTGCCCGACGCCGCGGCGCTCGCCGCCGCGCTGCCGCCCCTGACCTCGGGACGGATGCTGACGCCGGAGACGGCCGGGCGCTTCCACAGGTCGCTCGCGGAGCCGACGGCCGAGCCGGGGGTCGAGATCTCCCTGCGCGACGACGCGCGCGGCCCCCGCCTCGTGGACGGCCGCAGGACCGGCTGAGCGCCGATGCCGCGGTCACGGTTCTGTCGGGGTCGCGTGTCATACTCACCTGCGTGGTTGCGCGTACGCCGCAAAGGGTGCTGATCGGGCGTTCCACTGAGCTCGATCGGCTCGTGGGCGTGCTCGACGCCGCCGCGGCCGGGCTCGCGGGGGTCGCCCTGGTGGGCGGCGACGCGGGGATCGGCAAGACCCGGATCGTCACCGAGTTGTGCGACCTCGCGCAACGGCGGGGCTTCGTGACGCTCACCGGCCAGTGCGCCGAGCTCGGCGACGCCCTGCCCTACCTGCCGCTCGCGGACGCCCTGCGCGGCGCCGCCGCCGATGCCGACGGGCCGGTCGGTCCGGCCGTCACGGCACGTCCCGCGCTGCGGCGGCTGCTGCCCGGCGACGAGGCGGGCCCATCGGAGGTGACCACCGGGGGGCTCGCCCAGCAGCGCCTGTTCGGGTCGGTGCTCGACATGCTGTCGGAGGTGGCCGGGCGGCAGCCGGTCCTGTTCGTGTTCGAGGACCTGCACTGGGCCGACCGCTCCACTCGGGACCTGCTGGTCTTCCTCACCCGCATGCTGCAGCGCGAGCGGGTCTGCCTCGTCGGCACCTACCGCACGGACGACCTCCACCGCCGCCACCCGCTGCGTCCGGTCCTGGCCGAGCTGCGGCGGCTGCCGCTGGTCACCTCCGTCGAGCTGCCGCCGCTCGGCGACGACGAGATGGCGGAGTATCTCGCCGTCCTCGACCGGTACGGCCAGGGCCCAGCGGGCCCGGTTGCGGGACACGGCCTGACGACCGTGATCGAGCGCGCCGGGGGCAACCCGTTCTTCGCCGAGGAACTCCTGGCGGCCGGCGCCGAACGGGCGCGGCTGCCCGGAACGCTGGCCGACCTGCTGCTCGCCCGGGTGGAAACCCTGTCGGAGACCTCCCGTCAGGTGTTGCGGGTCGCCGCGGTGGCCGGGCGCCGGGTCGGCCACGACCTGCTGCGCGACGCGACCGGGCTCGGCGACCTGCCGCTGGAGGACGCGCTGCGCGAGATCGTCTCGCAGCGGCTGCTCACGGCGGGCAGCGACGGTTACACGTTCCGGCACGCGCTCCTCCAAGAGGCCGTCTACGACGACCTGCTGCCGGGCGAGCGGACCCGCCTGCACACCGCGTTCGCCGCGCTGCTCGCCGAACGCGGCGGCGCCCCCGCCGAGCTGGCCCATCACCATCTCGCGGGGCACGACCTGCCGGGCGCGCTGCGGGCGTCGGTGGAGGCCGGGCGGCTGGCCGCCGGGCTCGGCGCGCCGGCGGAGGCGCACCGGCACTTCGAGCGGGCACTGGAGATCTGGGACCAGGTGCCGGAGGCCGAACGGCTGGCCGGAGAGAACCGGGCGAGGATCGCGCTGGCCAGCGCCGCGGCGGCGGCCTCGGTCGGCGACTACCACCGGGCGGCGGAACAGGTGCGGCGGATTCGCCGCGAGGCGAGCGACCCGATCCTGATCGCGGAGACCGGCGAGCGGCTGTCCTACTATCTGGCGGACGCGGGCGGCGACGAGGCCGAGGCGGTCGAGGCCGCCCGGGAGGCGGTGGACATCGCACCGCACAGCCCGCTGCTGGCCAGGGCCCTCGCCACCTACGCCCGCGCGCTGTCCCGGCAGTACCGCGACGAGGAGGCGGCGGCGACGGCGTCCAGGGCGCTGGAGGTCGCGGAGGCGACCGGCGCCCGCGACGCGGAGGTCAGCGCCCTCATCTCGCTCGCCCTGATCGAGGAGGAGTTCGGGAGCAGCGTCGAGCACGCCGTCGACCTGCTCACGCGCGCCACCCGCCGCCCCTCGGGCGACCTGTCCATCGACCTGCGGGCGCGCTTCAACCTCGCCCGCATGCATTACGAGAACGGTGCCCTCGCGGTGGCCGCCCGCATCACCGAGGACGGCGTACGGCTGGCCGTGGAGACCGGGCTCACCTGGAGCACGTTCGGCACCGACCTGCGCTTCCTGCACTACCTGGTGCACTACGCCGACGGCGACTGGGACGCCGCGGAGCGGCTGGCGGGAGGGTTCGGCGTCCGGATCGGCACCAGGGCCGAGGCCCAGCTGTCGTCGTTCGCCCTCTTCGTCGAGGTGGGCCGGGGGCGCCCGGGCGCCGACGAGAGACTGCGGTGGCTGTCCCGCTTCTGGTCCGACGCGCTGGTCGGCTACATGGCGCGCGGCATGGCGGCCGAGCAGGCGCTGTGGCGCGGCGACCCGCACACCGCGCTCGAGCACGTCGACGCGATCGTCGCGGCGCTCGAGCCGTTCGATCCCAGTCTGATCCGCATCGCGGCCACCGGCCTGTGGGCGCTGGCCGACCTCGGCCGGACCGGCGAGCCCTGCGACGACCTGCTGCGCCGGGCGCGGTGGGCGGCGGAGAACGGGCCGAACGGCCCCCGCGGCCGGCTGGGGCCGGAAGGGATCGCCTGGCTGGCGCGGGCGGAGGCCGAGTGGCACCGCGCGCACGGCACGGAGGATCCGGAGGTCTGGCGCCGCGCCACCGAGGCCTTCGGCTTCGGCTTCGTCTACGAGGAGGCGCGGTCGCGGTGGCGCCTGGCCGAGAGCCTGTTGCGGACGGGTGACCGCGCGGCGGCCCGTGCCGAGTGGGAGCGCACCGTGCACGTGGCCGCCGCGCTTGGAGCCCGGCCCTTTCTCGAGACGCTCAGGGCGGTCGGGACGCGGGCCGGATTCCCCGACCCGACGGCGACCGTTCCCACGGCCTCCCCCGCCGCCCACGACGGCGACGCACAGGAGATCGCCTCCGGCGAGCCGCCGAGGGCGGCGCGGGAGCCGGGGCGGCTGTCCGGGCTCACCGCGCGCGAGCGGGAGGTGCTGGCCCACGTCGCGGACGGCCTGCCCAACCGGGAGATCGGCGAGCGGCTGTTCATCTCGCAGAAGACGGTCAGCGTGCACGTCTCGAACATCCTGGCCAAGCTCGGCGTGACCAGCCGCACCCAGGCCGCCGCGGTCGCCCTCCAGGAAGGGCTGTCGCCGGGCGCCGCGGACGGAAATACTGTGTAATCGAGGCTCGGCACCAGCAACAATTCCGGAGGTCAGCGGTGGCTCTGCAGATCGTTTCCGTCGTGGCGGGTGAGGAGCTCTCTTCGGGCACGCCGTACGCGTCCGTGAACCCGGCGCGGCCCACGGAGACGGTGGCGACCGTCCTGCTCGCCGACGCGGACGACTTCGCCGGCGCCTGCCGCGCCGCGGCGGCGGCCCAGCGGGAGTGGGCGCGCGTCCCCGCGCCGGTGCGCGGACGGGTGATCGCCTCGATCGGCCGCCTGGTCGAGGCCAACACCGAGGCGCTGGCCCGGCTGGTGACCGAGGAGATCGGCAAGCCGTACGCCGAGGCGCTGGGCGAGGTCCGCGAGATCGTGGACACCTGCGACTTCTTCCTCGGCGAGGGCCGCCGCCTCTACGGGCAGACCGTGCCGTCGGAGATGCCCGACAAGAGCCTGTTCACCTTCCGTGTCCCGGTCGGCGTGGCGGCGGTCGTGACGGCGGGCAACTTCCCGGTGGCCGTCCCCTCGTGGTATCTGGTTCCGGCCCTGCTGTGCGGCAACGCGGTGGTGTGGAAGCCCGCGGAGTACGCCGCGGCCTCCGCGCACGCGCTCTACCGGCTGTTCGCGGCGGCCGGACTGCCCGACGGCGTGCTCAACCTCGTCTTCGCCGACGGCGGCCAGACGTACGCGGGCCTCGACCGCGCGCTCGGCGAGGGCACCGTGCAGAAGGTCGGCTTCACCGGATCGAGCGCGGTCGGCCGTGCCGTCGGCGAGCTGTGCGGGCGGCACCTGCAGTCACCCTGTCTGGAGCTCGGCGGCAAGAACCCGATGGTCGTCATGCCGGACGCCGACCTCGACCTCGCCGCCGAGGGCGCCCTGTTCTCCGGCTTCGGCACCGCCGGTCAGCGGTGCACCTCCCTCGGCACGGTCATCGTCCACGAGGACGTCCACGACGAGTTCCTGCGCCGGTTCACCGCCGCCGTGCGCGACGCGAAGATCGGCGACCCGAACGGCGATGTGCTGTACGGCCCGCTGCTCGACCACAAGTTCGCCGAGCGATACGAGGAGTACCTGGGCTGGATCCAGCCGCACCACACCGTGCTGCCCGGCCCGGTCGGCCGGATGGACGGCGAGGGCCTCTACTACCACCCCGTGGTGGTGGACGGCGTCCGCCCCGGCGACCGGCTGTTCCTGGAGGAGACGTTCGGCCCGATCGTGGGCGTGACGACGTTCTCCAGCCTCGACGAGGCGATCGACCTGGCCAACCGGCCGGGATACGGCCTGTCGTCGTCCATCTACACCACCGACCCGAAGGCGGTGTTCCGGTTCCGCGAGGGCGTGTCCGCCGGCATGGTCAGCGTCAACAACTCCACCTCCGGCGCGGAGGCCCACCTGCCGTTCGGCGGGAACGGCAAGTCGGGCAACGGCAGCAGGCAGAGCGGGATGTGGGTGCTCGACCAGTTCACCCGCTGGCAGGCGATGAACTGGGACTACTCGGGTCGCCTGCAGAAGGCGCAGATGGACGTGGCGGAGATCACGCCCGATCTCGGCTTCCGGCTCTGACCCGGCGACCGCTTGCCGCCCGGCGGCAAGCGGCCCCGACACGCGTGGGCGCGCCTGCCCCCGGCCCCGACGCGCGTGGGCACGCCGCCCGGTGACCGCACCGGACGGCGTGCCCGTCACGTGCCTCGCCCGGGTGTCCAGGGGATCGGCCCCGGCGCCCCCGGCCGCTCGTCACGCGGTGGAGCGTTCCTCGCGCGTGCTCAGTCGCCGTGGGGGTCGCAGGGGAAGCTCGTCACTCCGGCGGTCATCTGGATGCCGCCCAGCAGGTGCTTCAGGAACAGCGGGTCGCTGTAGGCCTCCTTGGTGTGGCCCATGCCCGTGTACCAGGCGCGCCCGCCGTCGTAGTTGTGGCACCAGGCGATCGGGTGGTCGCCCATGGCGCCGGAGCCGGGGTTGTACGACGTCTCGTCGAGGGAGGCGAGGACGCGCACCCCGGCGTCGCGCGGGTTGGTGCGGTAGTTGTACCACTCGTCCCAGCGAGTCCAGCGGTTCGGCAGCCCGCGGTTGGACGCCGCGCCCTGGCCGACGATCTTCACTGTGGCGTACTGCTGTGCCGGGTGGTTGCGGAAGTAGGCGCCGACGAGGCCGCCGTACCAGGCCCAGGTGTAGCCCGAGTCACCGGCGGCGTGCACCCCGGCGTACCCTCCCCCGTTCTCGATGTAGCGCTCGAACGCCGCCTTCTGCTCGGGCTGGCCCAGCGGGTCGCCGGTCGTGGACATGAAGACGACGGTCTGATATTTGGCCAGGTTCGCGTCGGTGAACTGGGTGGCGTCCTCCGTCACGTCCACCGCGAAGCCGTTCTCCTGACCGAGCTTCTGGATCGCCGCGACACCGGCGGGGATCGAGTCGTGGCGGAAGGCGGTGGTCTTGGAGAAGACCAGCACGCGGAACGCGGAGTCGTCCGCGCCGGCCGCGTGCGCGCTGACGCCGGCGAACGCCGGCGCGACGATCGCGGACAGCGTCGCCAGAGCGAGTAGTCGCTTGCGTGACATGGGTGACAGTCCTCCATCTCGTGCGCCCTGGACGCCGTGGCCCGCCCTCAGGGGTGGGTCGCGGGTCCGGTGACGAAGGCGGGGTCGTGCGCCGGAAGGTGGCCACGGCCTCAAGTGGGCGCCAAGTTACCCTCTTTAGTCACAAGTTGGAAGAAGTTACGTCCAAGTTTCAACGACTTTCGTTTGCGGTAGGACAAAGTCGTGGTCGTATCAGAAGTACTGCCGGACAGCCCGTTCACCCAGGTCGCAGCCGCGGCCGTACGGACGGGTCAGCGCCGGCCCCGGAAGGTGCGCCGCAGGTCGTCCACCCACTCGCCGGGAATCTCCCAGGGGATGAAGTGGCCGCCGCGGTCGTGGGCGTTGAGGTTGACGAGGTTGTACCAGCCGGCGCGGTCGCCGTCGAGGAAGTGCCGCACCCGCTGGTCGGTGCGCACGCCGGGCGGATTCTCGTAGCCCACGAAGGTGATGCCGGTGGGGGCCTCGACGACCGGCTGCCGCTCGTGGGACGGGGTCCAGGGGTAGCGGTTGTTGTTGGCGTAGGTCCGTATCGACGTGCCGATCGAGTTGGTCACCCAGAAGATCATGGCGTGGGTGAGCAGGTCGTCCTTGGTGAAGACGGTCTCGACGTCGCCGCCGTTGTCGCTCCAGCTCGCCCAGCGCTCCAGTATCCAGGCGAGCATCCCGGCGGGTGAGTCGGACAACCCGTGGGCGAGCGTGCTCGGGGCGAGCACGTGCGCGGCGAGGTGGACGGCGAACCGCCTCTCCCACGCGACGACCTGGGCGTGGACGTCGGCGGGCAGGCCGTCCGGGATGGGCTTGCCGCCGCTGAGATCCCAGCCCCTGTCACCGTTGAACAACGTGAGCTTCTGGCCCGACCCGATGTGGATGGCGTGCAGCTCGCCGGCGTACTTGTGGCCGAGCTGGCCGGTCACCATGGCTCCGACGTCGCAGCCCGCCGCGCCGTACCTCTCGTAGCCGAGTGTTTCGGTCATCAGCGTGTGCCAGATGTCGGCGACCTTCCAGAAGTTCATGTCGGGGCGGTGCGGCAGCGGGGTGGAGAACCCGAAGCCGGGGAACGAGGGCACGATCACGTCGAACGCATCGGCCGGGTCGCCGCCGTACGCGCCGGGGTCGGCCAGCGGATCGACGACCTTGGACCAGTGCCAGAACGTCCAGGGCCAGCCGTGGGTGAGGATCAGCGGCGTGGGGTCGGGACCGGCGCCGGGCCTGCGCATGAAGTGGACCGGCACGCCCTCGATCTCGACGCGGTAGTGCTCGTAGGCGTTGATGGCGGCCTCGGCCGCCCGCCAGTCGTACTCGTCGCGCCAGTAGTCGACGAGTTCCCGCAGGTAGACGGCGCTCACGCCGTAACGCCAGTCGTCGTTGCCCACGTCGTCGGGCAGGCGGGTCAGTTCCAGGCGCCGCCGCAGGTCGGCGAGCACCTCGTCGGGCACGTGGATGGGCGCGGGCTCCAGTGGGAACGGCCGGGTCGCGGCGGACGGGGTGGGCGTGGGGTTCATCGTCATCTCCTCGTACTGTCGCGCGGCGTGTCCGTGCCGGAGTCGCCTTCACCGGCTCTCCGTTCGATCGGCGGGCCCCCGATCGCGGTGGAGTGCAGTTCGACCATGCGGGCCAGCGCGGGCAACGCCGCCGCGATGGCCGCCCGCTCCGCCTCGGTGAGCCGGTCGGCGAGCTCGGAGAGCCGGGCCATGCGCTCGGCGCGCCGTCCGTCCACGATCGCGGCGCCGGCGGCCGTGACGTGGACGAGGACCGCCCGGCCGTCCGACGGATCGGGGTGACGCTCCACCAGGCCCTCGCGCTCCAGCTTGGTCACCATCTGCGTGATCGCCGACTGCGTGACCTGTTCGCTGCCGGCGAGTTCGGTGAGCCGCTTGGGGCCGTCGCCCGCCAGCGTGTGGAGCACGGACAGGGTCGTGAAGCTCAGCCGCCGCTCCGCGGGCAGCCGGATGTGCATGCGGGTGAAGTCTTCGAGCACGCGGGTCAGACCGGCGATGCTCAGCTCGGCGAACTCGGGCACCGCCGAACTGTATCAGAAACTTAATTAAGTTACTGAAGCGAATAGCGGCCGCGAAACGCCGATCCCCGGCGGGCACGGCCCGCCGGGGATCGGATCGCGACGGCGCCTCAGGCCTCCGGACCTCGTCTGCCGTCGTAGCCGAGCAGCCGCATCGCGACCTCGGGGTCCATGGCCGCCGCGAGCAACTGCGCTCGTTCGGCCGCCCGGTCTCTGGCCTCCTCGGCCCGCCGCCGCCCCGACTGGTGAGAGCGGACCAGCAGGGCCGCGACCGCGATGCCGCCGATCACCGCGACCAGCGCGACGGCCAGCAGCACGGCAGTGCCGGCGGGCACGCCCCCGACGGCGGCGGCCCCGGCGCCGGCCGCGCCGCGCGGCGCGGCGAAGAGCAGCACCCCCAGCAGCGTGAGCAGCACCACCGCCACGACGACCCCGACGACCGCCCACAGCGCGCCGTGCGACGTGCGGGACGGCGCGGCGCGCGACGACCCGGGCAGCGGGCCCGGGGAGACCGGTGGCTGCGAGCCGTTCCACGGCACGAAGTCCGGCTGCGCCACCCCCGGCTGCACCGCCGGGGCGTGCCCGTTGCCACCGGCCAGGCCGTTCGGCGGCGGGGCGACCAGCACCGGCGCGGCGCCACCCGAGGACGCCGCCACGACCGACGCCTCGATCACCCGCGTCCGGGGCAGCGGAAGCTCGACCGGGACCTCGCTGTGCGCCTTGTGGGCCGCCGCCGCGGCCGTGTGGTACGCCTCGATCTCCTCGTAGAACTCGTCCGAGGTGTAGACGCTGCCGTCGATCAGCGGGCCCATCCTGCCCTCGATGACCGCGACCACGTCGTCGCCGTTGAGCGTCTTGTGCTGTTCCAGCGCGTGCGCGACCGACAGCACCTCGCGGCGGTTCTCGCGCAGCAGCTCGGCCGTCTTCTCCAGCAGCCGGCTGAGGTTGAACTCGATCCGCTCGGGGAGCATGTCGGGCACCATCTCGTCGCGCCGGCTCGCGGGGGTGCCGGTGAAGCCGGTGCCGCCGCCCCCGGGCTGCGGCTGGGCCGCCTTGCCCTCGCGCAGGCCGAGCTCCTGCAGCGCCGGCAGCGAGGCCACCCCGATGCCCATCCCCCAGTGGGCCTCCATCAGCCCGGTGATCGCGGTCGCGCTCTGCAGGTCGCCGGAGACGCCGGAGGAGTTGTCCTCGCCGAAGAACATCCGCTCCCCCGCCAGCGAGGCGAGGGACACCATGATGTCGGCCTCGTACTCCGACTTCCACCGGGTGAACTGGTCCTCCGGCTTGATGCTGGCCACCATGCCGAGGTAGTCGGCGCCCTTCTCGATCGTCGCCAGGTCGATCTCCAGGTGATGGCGGGTGCGGTAGGCGGCGACCGCGTGGCACGCCTCGTGCACCGCGACCGCGTGCCGCTCACGCTCGATGTACTCGACGTCCTCGGGCGGCCCGAGCTGCTTGAGCCGCTTGGCCCGCATGACGTCCGACCAGGTGATGGTCTCCCGGCCGTCCCGGATCGCGGTGATCAGCGACTCGTTGACCAGGTCCTTGATCGTCGCGCCGGTGGCGTACGGCGTGATCGTGGCCAGCTTGTCGATCTGCTCGTCGGTGAGCTGGTGGCTGACCTTGTCGAAGTAGCCCTTGTACGTGCGGATCCGGCCCGCCTTGGAGGGATAGCCGACCTTGTAGATGCGGTCGATGCGGCCGGGCCGCAGCAGCGCGTCGTCCAGGGCCTCGGGCAGGTTGGTGGCCATCATGATGAGGATGCGGTACTTCGGCGGCGGCTTGGGCCGCATGCCGAGCAGCCTGCGCACGTAGCGGTTGACGAAGCCGCGCGGCTTCTTCAGGCCGGAGATCTCGGTGAGCAGCGCCTCCAGCGTCCCCATGCCGCCACCGCCGCCGCCCATGCCCGCGCCGTACACCACGCGGTTGACGAAGGCTCCGGTGCGCGGCACCCGCGGGGGCGCGGCCTCGGCGGCCGGACCGGCGGCGTTACGGCCGAGCACGGTGCGGGTGTGCGGGTCGAGGTAGGCGAAGCCGTTGCAGCCCGCCCCCTCAAAGGAAGCAGGGCCGAAAGGCGCAGGCGCGGAACGGCCCCAGCCGCCCGGGCCGCCCTGCGCGAGCGCGCCGCGGTTGCCGAGCGAGTCGGCCTCGTCGAAGAAGACGATGACGCCGCCGTACCGCAGGGCCAGCTTGCGCAGCTTGCGGAACAGCGACTTGACCTTGAGGACGCCGACGCCGAAGAACATGTTGATGAACGCGCCCGGGTCGACGAACACGTACGGCTTGCCGGTCGAGCCCGCGACCGCCTCGGCCATCAGCGTCTTGCCGGTGCCGGGCGGGCCCCACAGCAGGATGCCGCTGGGCACGTAGCCGCCCCTGGCCTCGATCTCGTCCGGCTTCTCCAGGAAGACGATGTTCTCCTTGACCCGCTCGACGACGTGGTCCTGGCCCCAGACGTCGGAGAAGCGCGTCTTGATGTCGTCGGGGTAGTAGACGTCGACGCCACCGCGCGACAGGAACCAGAAGATCGCCACGAACTGCCCGACGGCGACCACCATGATCAGCACGAGCTGCAGGACCATGGGGAGGAAGCCCCACACGGTGGCGGGCACGCTGTACAGCGCCTCGAGCGGCGAGACCTGCTGCACCTTGCCCAGCACCAGCGCGATGACCGCGATCCAGACGACCCACTTGATCGCGCGGGCGATGCGGTAGCGGTTCCAATCGTTGAACCTGCGGTGGGTCCAGCGGTTCCAGCCGCCGAAGACCTTCTGCGTCCAGAACCGGTGGTAGCCGGCCGAGCGCTCACTGATCAGGAAGTGGATCTGCCGGACCAGCTCGATGCCCGCCAGCCACAAGACCCAGGACGCGTCCCTGACGGTCATCACGAAGGCGTCATAGAGGGAGATGATCCCCTCGTACGTCGCGATCTGGTTCCAGAGCAGCACGCCGAACGCGACGGCGAGCAGGATCAGGAACTTGGTGCGGTCCCACAGCGGCAGACGTTTCCTGGTGCGGGGGTCGCGGTCCACCGGACCCGACCCCGGCTCGCGAAGCCCCTCGTGGTGCTTCGGTGGGAGGGCCGTGCTCATATGAGGGGCTCCTTCACGGGTTGATGAGGTGCTTGACCTTGAAGGACTTGATGACGCTGCCGATCTCCGCGGCCCGCTTGCGGTAGCACGCGGGCGAGCAGCGGATCAGAAGGGTGGAGACCGTCGTCCCGTCCGCCGACAGGTAGGCGGTCTTGTCGAACGTCTGCACCGGCCCGTCCAGCAGGCTGTAATTGAAGACGCTGTGGACTCCCCGCACACCGTCCGCGACCGGCAGCACCTCGTCGTCCAGCAGCTCGAAGCCCGACAGGCCCTGCGCCTCCAACTGCTGCCGCTGCTCCTTGGGCACCGCCACCGGCATCAGAGCGGAGTTGCGCAGATCGTTGAGCGACACCGCGTTCTGGGCGTCCTCGCTGAGCTTCTCCACCCTGGCCAGCACGAACGGCTCGTCATCGGCTCCGGCCGAGCCCTGGAGCAGGTGCCCGAGCGACGGATTGGCGTGAGCGTCGAAGGCCTTCGTCCACACCGCCTGCTTCGCGAGCTGCGCGGTGGCCGACTCGGCGTCGCCGAAGAACTCCTTGTCGAGCGTCTTCTGGTCGATCTGCCGCCAGGACGCGGGGACCTTGAAGTAGGTGCCGCCCGCATCGTCGCGTACGTAGGTGTAATCGGGGCCTGCACAGCCGGACAGCAAGGAGGCGGCCACCGCCGCCCCCACGACCGTTCCCACCACCCCGGTCCTTACCCGCGGTCTTTCCACCAGGGCCCAACCTCCGCTTTGCGGGTCTACGAGGTAGTAGTGCCCGTTTTCCAACTATCTCTCAACGGTAAATCTGCGACGGGCCGGAAAACTAGACCGAATCTTTCTCGGATCTTGGCTCTTCCTGTTATACGGAGGCTGCTCATGCCGGCAGGCACCGGCACCCGCCCCCGGCGGCCCTCAGATGGCGATACCCAATGGACGACCGGCGAAAGCAGGGGAAGGCCCGCGCGGTGAGATCGGCGGGTGTCGGATGAGCAGATCATGTAACGCCTCACTGCCTCGAACACGACAACTTGATGCATGACGTCAGGAATCACCGTGGGAGGGCTGGCGAACATGAAGCAGGTCTACGAAGAAGACGGCACCGGCGAGGGGCCGGACGGCTTCTTCGGAGTGACGGCGGAGCGCATGTTCTCCGAGGTGTGGTCCCGGCAGGTGCTCACGGTCAGGGAACGGCGGTTGCTGCTGCTCGGCCTGCTCGTCGGCCAGGACATGGACGACATGCTCGAACTGCACCTCGACACCGCCCTGCGCTCGGGCGAGCTGACCCCGGCCGAACTGCGCGAGACGGTCGTGTTCCTCACCCTGTACGCAGGGTGGCCCAGGGCCGCCCGGCTCAGCGCGAAGGTGGAGGAGCTGATCAGCCGAACCGCCGAGGTGTGACCGCCGCTGCGGCCCGGACGGGGGGACCCGTGCGGTGGGTACGCTGCCGTCATGCCCACCGCACTCATCACCGGCGCGACCGCCGGGATCGGCGCCGCCTTCGCGCGCCGCCTGGCCGCCGACGGATTCTCCCTGGTCCTGGTGGCCCGCGACGAGGAGCGGCTCGCCGCCTCCGCCGATGCCCTGCACAAGCGGTACGGCGTGCCGGTCGAGCCGCTGCACGCCGACCTGACCACCGAGGAGGGGATGGCGGCGGCCGAGGAGCGGCTGCGCTCGGGCATCGACCTGCTGGTCAACAACGCCGGGTTCGGGCACCAGGGCGGCTTCCTCGACACCCCCGTGGAGGACGAGGTCCGGATGCTGCGGCTGCACTGCGAGGCGGTGCTGCGGCTGACCCGGGCGGCCCTGCCGTACATGATCTCCAAGAGGCGGGGCGGGGTGATCAACGTGGCCTCGGTCGCGGCGTTCCTCCCCGGCGGCACCTACAGCGCCACGAAGTCATGGGTGGTGAACTACAGCGCCTCGGCGGCCAACATGGTCAACCGGCACGGCGTGCGGGTGATGGCGCTGTGCCCGGGGTTCGTGCGGACCGAGTTCCACGACCGGGCCAAGCTCGACATGTCCGGCCTGCCGCGCTTCGCGTGGCTGTCGGCCGACCGCGTCGCCGCCGACGCCATGCGCGACCTGGCCCGCGGGGCCTGGGTGAGCGTCCCGTCGGCCCGCTACAAGGCGGTCGCGGCGCTCGCCAGGCTCCTGCCGCTCAACCTGGTCGGCCGCATGGCGAGGCTGCGCTACCGCTGACTCACAGACGTTCGACGTTCGGGCCGCGGCAGCGGCCCCGGGTGTCGAAGACGAACCGGCTGGCCCGCTGGACCAGGTCGTAGTCGTAGCAGTCCTGCCCGCCGAGCACGACGACCGCGTCGGCCCTGGCCATCTCGGCGGCGTCCGGCTCGACCATCTCGACCCCTGCCGGTACGACGAAGTCGTCGGCATGCGGATCCGCGGCCCGCACCCGGGCGCCGAGCCGGCACAGCGTCTTGGCGACCTCGACCGGTGACAGCCCGAGCAGCAGGATCCTGCTGCCCCTGATCGAGCGGCACCTCCGGTTGAGCGCGAGGCCGAGCCGGTCGACCACCTGGGCGGGCATGTGCGCGTTGACGTCGTTGGCCGCCTCGACCAGCCGGAATCCCCGTCCGACGCCGCGCCGGATGCCCCACGGCAGGTACGCGACGTCGAGCGGCAGGCAGGAGTCCTCGATCCCGGGGCCGGGCGCCACGGCGGCGTGTCCGAAGGGCGTGGTGGCGGCGGCCTCGACCGCCTCCCACACGTCGACGCCGAGGTGCGCGGCGAAGATCGACAACTCGTTCGCCAGGGCCGCGCCGACCTGCGCGCGGGCGCTTTCCAGCAGCGCGCACAGCTCCGACACCCGGGGTGAGGAGACCGGGACGGTCTCCCGCACCAGCCTGCCGTAGAAGTCCGTCACCGCCCGCAGTGAGGCCGCGTCGACGCCCGAGACGACCTTGGGCGTGTTGCCGAGCCGCCAGCGCGGATTGCCCGGCTCGGCCCGGTGCGGGCTGTGGCCGAGGTGGAAGTCGTCCCCCGCGCGCAGTCCCGACCCCCGTTCGAGCAGCGGCCGTACGAACTCCTCCGTGGTGCCGGGATAGGCGGTGCCCTCCAGCACCACGGTCGCCCCCGGCCGCAGGAACGGGGCGATCCGGCCGGCGGCCGAGCCGAGCGGGCCGAGGTCGGGCGCGCCGTTCCGCATCCGCACAGGTGAGGTGAGCACGCAGACGTCGAACCCGGAGGCGTCCGCCGCGTCGGTGCTCGCCGCGTACCGGCCGGAGGCGTGCGCGGCGGCCAGCGCGCCCGCGCCGACGCCCTCGGCGCACGGCTCCCCCGCGTTCAGCCGCTTTACCCGCCACTCGTCCTCGTCGAGGCCGACGACGCGGAATCCCGCCTCCACGGCGCGCATCGCCAGGGGCAGCCCGGCCGGGCCCTGGCCCACGACCACCAGCTTCTCCGCCACGCTACGACTGTAGGAGCGACCCCGCCGCCGCCCCCGGGATTGGCGGACGGGACGGCTGTAAGGCTTGGGTACGGATAGGGAAAAGTCTCTTCCGGCGGCGTCCGGGCGCCCCGTCGGCGGTGGGACCGCGGACTAGCTTCTCCGACATGATCAGGGAGGAGCCAGCATGAAACCGGACGACCGGATTCGTGTCATGGAGATAATCGCCCGGATGAACGTGAGCGGTCCCGCCACCCAGGTCACCGGGCTGTGCGAGCGGCTCAGCCCGGTCGAGTTCGACCACCGCCTGTACACCGGATACGTGGACGGCGGCGAAGGCGACCACCTGCAGCTTCGCGACGCGACGATCCCGGTCCACCGGGTGCCCGGCCTCGGCCGCGCGATCAAGCCGGCCGACGACTACCGGGCCCTGTTCCGGCTGACGAACGCGATGCGCGAGTTCAGGCCGCACATCGTGCACACCAGGACCACCAAGGCGGGCGCGCTCGGCCGCCTCGCGGTGCGGCTGTCGGGCGTCGGGGCGGCCCGGGTGCACACCTACCACGGCCACCTCCTCGACGGACAGCTCTCCCGCCTGCGGCGGGCCGTCTACGTCCGCACCGAGCGCCGGCTGGCGAGGATGACCGACCGCCTCGTCACGGTCGGCGCCCGGGTGCGCGACGACCTCCTCGCGGCCGGGATCGGCCGGCCCGAGCAGTACGTCGTCATCCCGCCGGGCGCCGGGCTCGCCCCGCTGCCCGAGCGTGCCCTGGCCCGCGCCGCGCTGGGCGTCCCGCTGGACGCGCCGGTCGTGGCGTACGTCGGCCGGCTGAAGAAGGCCAAACGGCCCGACCGGCTCGCGGAGGTCGCGAGGACGGTCCTGGCCCGGCTGCCCGGCGCACGGTTCCTCGTCTGCGGCAGCGGCGAGCTGAAGGAGGAGGTGGAGCGGGCCGTCATGCCGATGTGGGAATCCTTCCGGCTGCTCGGCTGGCGGCGCGACGTCGAGACCGTGTACGCCGCGGCCGACGTGGTGCTGCTCACCTCCGACACCGAGGGCACGCCGCTGGCGCTCGTGGAGGCCGGCATGGCGGGCCTGCCGGTGGTGGCCACGCGGGTCGGCAGCGTTCCCGAGATCGTCATGGACCGCCGCACGGGGTTCCTGACCGAGCCGGACCCGGACGAGATGGCCGACCACGTCGTACGGCTGCTGGTGGACCCCGGCCTCGCGCGGCGGATGGGCGAGTCGGCCCGCGCGTGGACCGGGCGGGCGTTCTGCGTGGACCGGCTGGTGGCCGACACCGAGGCCCTCTACCGGGCGCTGCGCGGCGCGACGCGGTCGGAGGTGGGCAGCCGATGACGCCCCTCCCGGCGCTGGCGCCCGCGCTCGCGGGAGCGGTCGCCTGCCTGCTCGCCGCCGCGGGCCTGCGCCCGGTGCGGCGCACGATCCCCTACCTGGGCGGGGTGACGCTGGCGGCGGCCACGGCGGGCGCCGCGGTGGCGGGCACGATGACGGCCGTGGGCCCGCTCGACCGGCGGGTGAGCGCGGTCCTGCTGGCCGCCGCCGCGGTGGCGCTGCTCGGACTCATCGCGGACGTGGGCGCGCTGCCGCTCGTCACGCGGCTCATCGTGGAGTCGGTGGCGGCGGGCGGGGTCGTGCTGTGCGGCGTGCAGGTGACGCTGACGGGCGACTGGCTGGACGGCCCGGTCAGCGTGATGTGGATCGTCGCGATGACCAACGCGTACGGGCTGCTCGACCGGCTCGGCGGCGCGCTGGCCGCGGTCGCCGCCGTCACCGGCGCGTTCCTCGCCGGGACCGCGCTCGTGCTGGGCGACCCGTCCCTCGCGGCGCTCCCGGCCGCACTGGCCGGGGCGTGCCTCGGCGCCCTCCCGTACGGCAGGGCGCGGGGCAGGGTCCGGCTCGGGCGGTCCGCCTCGCTGTTCGCGGGGTTCGTCCTGACCTGCACGGCCGCCGGGCTGACGGCCGGGCGCGGCGCGGCCGTGGTCGCGGCCGGGCTGCTGTTGCCGGCGCTGGCGGCCATCGTGGGAGCCGGCGCGTACGCCGTCCGCCGGCCGCGTCGCGCGGGCCGGACGGCCGGGCCGGCGCGAAAGGCGGCGCCCGCGCTGTGCGGGATCTCGGCCGGCACCGGGACGGCCGGGCTCGCGGTCGCGCTCGGCTGGGTGCCCGCGGGCGCCGTGGCCGCGGTCACCGCCGCGACCGCCGCGACCGGCACCGCGTTGCTATGTTCTGCGCGCCTCCGGCACGGCTTCTTCTTCGCGCGCCTCCGGCACGGCTTCTTCTTGGCGCGCCTCCGGCACGGCTTCTTCTTGGCGCGCCTCCGGCACGACTTCTCCTTCGCGCGGCCGAGGCGGGCGTGGACGTCCTTGTGGATGCCGGCCGGCGACGACCGGCCGCGCGGGCGCGTGCCGCGCCCGCGCTCCGCCGGGAGTCCCCCGCCGCCCGTGGTACGGCGGGGGTGACCCGGGTCAGCGGCCGATGTTGGCCTCGTGGCCGATGGACAGGCCCGAGTCGACGTCGAAGAAGTGCAGGTTGTGCGTGTCGACGACCAGCTCGATCTCCTGGCCGGGACGGACGTGGCTGCGGGCGTTGACACGCGCGGTCCACAGCGACTTGTCGCCGGTCAGCGGCAGCGTCGTCTCCTCGTCGTCGCCGTCGTGGGCGGCGGCCACGGTGTCCTTGTGCTCGACCGGCGGGGCGTCGATCGTGAACAGGACGTTGATCTCCGAGCCCAGCTCCTCGGTGACGTTGGCGCGGACCGGGATGCGCACCCACCCGGCGCTGTTGCCGCTGGCCGAGCCGGCGTCCTCGAAGTCGGAGGGCCGGATGCCGAGGATGATCTTGCGGCCGATGTAGCGGTCGAGGCCCGGCTTCTCGGCGAAGGTCGAGTCGGGGACGGGGAGGCGGTAGCCGGCGAAGGCCACCGACGCGCCGCCGTTGTCGCGGACCAGCTCGGCGTAGGTGAAGTTCATGGACGGGGAGCCCATGAAGCCGGCGACGAACAGGTTGACCGGGTCGTCGAACAGGTTCTGCGGGGTGTCCACCTGCTGGAGCACGCCGTCGCGCAGGACGCAGACGCGGTCGCCCAGGGTCATGGCCTCGACCTGGTCGTGGGTGACGTAGACCGTGGTGACGCCGAGGTTCTCGTGGAGCTGGTTGAGCGAGGCGCGCATGGAGACACGGAGCTTGGCGTCCAGGTTGGACAGCGGCTCGTCCATGAGGAAGGCCTGGGGCTCGCGGACGATGGCGCGGCCCATCGCGACACGCTGGCGCTGACCACCGGACAGGGCGGCCGGCTTGCGCTTGAGGTACTGCTCCAGACCGAGCATGCGGGCGGCCTCGTTGACCCGCTTCTGGATCTCGGGCTTCGACATCTTGCGCAGCTTGAGGCCGAAGGCGAGGTTCTCCTCGACCGTCATGTGCGGGTACAGCGCGTAGTTCTGGAAGACCATCGCGATGTCGCGGTCCTTCGGGGGAAGGTGGTTCACGACTCGGTCGCCGATGACGATCTCGCCGCCGCTGATGTCCTCCAGGCCGGCGATCATCCGCAGGGCGGTGGACTTGCCACAGCCCGACGGGCCGACCAGCACCATGAACTCGCCGTCCTTGATCTCCAGGTTGAGGCCGTTCACGGCCTTCACCCCGCCCGCGTAGATCTTGTCGACGTTGTTCAGAACGATAGAAGCCATGCCAGTCCTTCGCGCTTCCGAGACAAGGGGAAGTGGATACGTTTTCAAGACTGTCCCGTGAAATACCGCCTATTGTCAAGATTTCTGTAGCACGACCCATGGAACCATGATGGAATCGTTTCCATGAGCGGTCCAGCGCAGCGGCGGATAACCATCAAGGAAGTGGCGGAGGCGGCCGGGGTCGGGGTGGCCACCGTGTCCCGGGTCCTGTCGGGCGGCTCGGCGAGCGCCGAGACCCGGGAGAAGGTGCTCGCCGCGGCGGCGCGGCTCGACTACCGGCCGAGCGCGCTGGGACGCAACCTGAGGCGCCAGCGGACGGGCGGCATCGGCCTGCTGGTCCCCGACATCACCGACAGCTTCTACGCACGGCTGACCGACGGCGTGCTGTCGTGCGCCCGCTCGTACGGCGAGCCCGTCACGGTGGGGGTCACCGGCGACGACCCCGAGCGGGAGGCCGAGCTGATCGGCACCCTCATCGAGCAGAGCATGGACCGGCTGATCGCGGTGCCGTCCGGGGACGGCGACATGTGGGCGCCCGCGCTGCGCGCGGGGCTGAACGTCGTGTTCGCCGACCGGCGGGTGCGCGCGGACGTGCCGAGCGTGGTGCCCGACGACCGGGCGGGGGTGCTGACGGCCGTGGAGTACCTGGCCGGGCTGGGCCACCGGAAGATCGCCTATCTCGGCCGGCACGGGCAGTCGCAGCGGGTGGCCGCGTTCAGCGCCGCGATCGCCTCGCTGGGCCTGCCCGCCGACCGGGATCTGGTCGTGCACGCCCGGTCGAGCCGCGACTCCGCCTACGCGGCGGCCGCGGGCCTGCTGCAGCACCGGCAGGACGTCACCGCGGTGATCGCGGGCGGCAACGTGCTCGGCGAGGCGGCCGTGCTGGCCGCTCGCGAGCTGGACGTGCGCATCCCCAGGGACGTGTCGCTCATCATGTTCGACGACGTGCCCTGGGCCGAGCTGTGCTCCCCGCCGCTGACGGTGATCGCCCAGCCGGCCCAGGACATCGGCTACCGCGCCGCCGAGCTGGTGCTGCGGCACGGCAGGCGTCCTCCGGCCGTCACGCTGCCCACTCAGCTCGTCGTACGGGCGAGCTGCGGGCCCAGGGTCTCAGTGCCTAGGCGATGACCTTCTCGATCGCCTCGGCGATCTCCGGGGCCTCGGGGACGACGCGGGGGCGGAACCGGGCGACCACCTGGCCGTCGGCGGCGACCAGGAACTTCTCGAAGTTCCACTGGATGTCGCCGGCCTCGCCCTCCGCGTCGGGGGTCTCGGTCAGCCCGGCGTAGAGAGGATGCCGCTCCGGGCCGTTGACCTCGGTCTTCTCCAGCAACGGGAAGTCCACGCCGTAGGTCGTGGAGCAGAACTCCTTGATCTCCTCCGCCGAGCCGGGCTCCTGGCCCATGAACTGGTTGCAGGGCACGCCGACGACGGTGAACCCCCGGTCGGCGTACGCCCGCTGGAGCGCGACCAGGCCCTCGTACTGCGGGGTCAGCCCGCACCTGGACGCCACGTTGACCACCAGGGCGGCCCTGCCGCCGAGCAGGTCGCCGAGGGTGGTGCCCTCGCCGTCGATCGTGGTCACCGGAATATCGAGAACGCTCATGTCCGCACCCTAATCGAGCGTCCCGTCCGGTCTGGCCGCAGGGCGCGCCGTGCACGGTAAGCCGCGCCCCCGGGAACGGTCGGCGTTGGGGGGCGGATCGGCAAAGAACCGTCCGCGACGTGCCGCAGATGCCGCCGGGGAGGCGGGCGGCCGTATTTCAATCCGCGTGAGGACCCGTCGCGGTGCCCGCCGGAAGCTCTTGGTGATCCGGTGCGGGCCGAGCGGACGGCGGCGCCCACGCCATGGGCGCGCGGCCGCGCGGCGGGCGCCACGTGCGCCCGCCTTCCGCACGCGACCCGACGACAAGGACCGATTTGGACAGCAGAAGCGTTCTACGCAGCACAGTCGCCGCCGTCATCGCGGCCACCGTCACCGGTGGCGGAAGCGGAGTGGCGTGGGCCGACGAGTGGGCCGCCGCGGCCCCGACCGGGGAGAGCGTGCGGCCCGTCACCCACGTCGGAGTGTGGACGACGCGGGTAGCGGCGCAGCCGCCCCGGTTCCGCCAGGCGCCGGCGAAGCTCCGCAGCAAGGCCTACGCCTTCCGGCTCGTCACCCGCAACACCTGGTCGGGCGAGCAGTTCCAGTGCCTCGACAGCCTCTGGACCAGGGAGAGCAACTGGGACCACCGGGCCTACAACCAGGGCTCGGGCGCCTACGGCATCCCGCAGGCGCTGCCCGGACGGAAGATGGGCTACGTCGCCGACGACTGGCGGTTCAACCCGCAGACCCAGATCAGGTGGGGGCTGCGGTACATCAAGGGCCGATACGGATCGCCGTGCGGCGCCTGGGGCCACTTCCGGTCCCACAACTGGTACTGACCCGGGCGGAGGCGCCCGGCGGCCTACTGCCGGGCGCCTCCACGACCGGCCCGCTCGCCGGCCCCGCCGCCCGCCCGCGCGGCGGCCCGTACGGCCATCGCCTGGATCAGCAGTTCCAGGCCGAACTCGAACTCCTCGTCGTGGTCGCAGGAGTCCAGATGCGGCCGCAACTCGCTCACCACGGGGAACAGCGCGGGGTCCACCTCGGCGATGATCGCGTCGGCCCGTGCGGGGGCGAACGTGGGGGTCACCCCCACCTCCCGCAGCAGCGAGCCGACGACGTACGCGATGAACATGCGCAGCATCCGGACGGCCTCCCTGCCGTCGAAGCCCGCCTCGCGCAGGGTCGCCAGGGCGCGCTCCACCGGGAGGAGGCCCGCGGTCGAGCTCAGCTGCCTGCTCACCACGACCATCGTGGAACGGGGATAGTGATGGGCGATGCGCCGGAACGCGCGCGCCTGGATGCGCACCCGCTCGGTCCAGTGGGCGGACGGGTCGTCGGTGAAGCCGATCCGCGACAGCACGTCCTCGGCGACGGCGTCGAGCAGCGCGGCCTTGCTGGGCACGTGGTTGTACAGCGACATGACGCCGACGCCGAGTTCCGCGGCGATCCTGCGCATCGAGACGGCGTCGGCGCCCTCTCTCTCGATGAGCTCCACGGCGGCGGTCACGATGCGGTTCCGGTTGAGCATGACCGAATCCTCTCTCGCCGCGCGCAGTCACCCGTCCATTGACGTACGTACAGCGTACGTGACACGCTCGCGGGGATACGTACGGTGTACGTCAAGGGAGGTCCCCCGTGTCGACCCACGAGCTCTACACCATCCCCGCCGAGCTGTCCACGTGGGACGTGGAGATGACCGGAGCGGCCCGGTTCACCTGGGAGTACGACGACGGCCGGGACCGCATGCTCGCCCTCTACCAGAAGGGCAAGGACAAGCAGTGGGACTCCGTCAAGCGGATCGACTGGGACCTCGAGGTCGACCCCTGCGACGTGCTCGGCGTCCCCGACACCACCCTCGCGATCTACGGCTCCCCGCTGTGGGACCGCATGGACCGGCGGCAGCGCGACGAGGTGCGCAGGCACAACGCCGCCTGGCAGTTCTCCCAGTTCCTGCACGGCGAGCAGGGCGCGATGATCTGCTCGGCCCGCATCGTGGAGTCGGTGCCCGACCTCGACTCCAAGTTCTACGCCGCCACCCAGACGATGGACGAGGCGCGGCACTCCGAGACGTACGCCCGGTTCCTCCAGGAGAAGGTCGGGCTCGCCTACCCCATCAACGAGCACCTCAAGGCGCTGCTGGACAGCACGCTGAACGACTCCCGATGGGACATGCCCTACCTCGGCATGCAGGTGCTGATCGAGGGCCTGGCCCTGGCCGCGTTCGGGGTGATGCGCGACATCACCACCAAGCCGCTGCCCAAGCAGATCCTCGCGTACGTGATGCAGGACGAGGCCAGGCACGTGGCGTTCGGCCGGATGGCGCTGCGCGACTACTACCGGAACCTGTCCGACGCCGAGCTGCGCGAGCGCGAGGACTTCGTGATCGAGGGCTGCCACCTCATGCGCGACCGGCTGCGCGGCGAGGAGATCTGGGAGACCATCGGCCTGTCGCGGCAGGAGTCCGCCGAGGCCATGGAGTGCGTGGACCGGTCGGAGTACCTGCGGCTGTTCCGTTCGCTGCTGTTCAGCCGGATCGTGCCGTGCGTGAAGGACATCGGCCTGTGGAGCCCCCGCCTCCAGAAGGCGTACGCCGACATGGGCGTGCTCGACATGGCCGGGCAGAGCCTCGACGCGCTGATGCGGCAGGACGAGGAGATCGCCGAGCGGCTCGACGCGGAGCGCTTCGCCCGCGAGGAGGAGGAACGGGCGGAGGAGATCGGCGAGACCATCGCCGCCGCGGGCGACTGACCCGTCGCGACCGGTTCGCCGGGCGTTCCCCACGCCCCGGCCCCAAACGCGATTCGCGATCTCTGTCCCCACTTGCGGGGAATCCTTGCCATACTCCGTCTTCGTGACTGTGGAGTTGACGCGGAGTGGCCGCGGGTCCCGCCGGATCGCGGTCGTGGCGATCGCCGCGATCGTCTTCCTGCTCGCCGGCGTCGGCGCCTACGCCGTCGCCCACAACGTCCGCAAGCAGGACACGAAATACTGCGGCCACGACTGCGTTCCCGGCCTCAAGATCGGCACCGTGGTCGAGGCACTGCGGGGCCAGGGGCACACCTGCGCCGACAAGAGGCAGTTCTGGTCCTGTGAGCTGAGAATCGGCAAGGTCCGGTTCGAAGCAGACCTCTTCCGCGCCGTCAACGTGGCGGACTTCTACGAATACATCAGCAAGGTCGAGGCAAGGATCATCAATCCGGACAGCACCACGGCGGCGGCCGGGTTGGACTACATGTCGTGGTTCGCGGCCCTCCCCCACCGTGACGATCCCTCGACGGTCAAGAAGGTCGGTGGCTGGCTGGCCGAGCAGATCGCGGGTGACGGGGACATCACCTTCGTTCTCGACTGGGAGTACGCGCTGGAGCGGAACGCGAACACCCGATCCATCGAACTCACGATGAAGAGGAGATATTGATGGCGGCTCCACCCGGCTGGCCGTACTCTCCCGACGGCAGGTTCCGGTGGGACGGTGCCGCATGGCAGCCGGTGCAGGCGGCTCAGCCGTACGCCGCGCAACAGACGCCCCCGTACGCGCCCCCCGGGACCGGGGCTCCCATCCTGGCCCCTTCCGACGCCGGCCCTCGGCCCGGCCGGACGGGAACCGCGGTATTCGTACTGGTCACGGTGGGTACGCTGATCGCGGCGCTGGTGCTGGGCGGGGTCGCCGGCGGCGCCGTCGGCCTGGCGACCACCGAACCGGTGACGGACGCCCCCGCGCCTTCCTTCCCCGGGAGGTTCCCCACGGGAAAGCAGCGGTACCTGCCCAAGGTGACGCTCACCATGGTCGCGGTGAACTGGCTTCAGGCGGCCAATTCCTGGAGATGCGCGAGGTCCGCGGCCTCCGACCCGCTGACCGGTGCCAAGATGGGGATGATCTGCCGGCCCGGCGACGCCGCCAGGCTCCATATGTCCGTCTATATCTGGTACGACGGGCCGGACAAGGTGCTGTCCGTGAAGGCCCGCTGCGATCTCGGTGTCAGGTCCAAGGCGTGCACGAGCCTCTTCTCGATGATGGCGGACACTCTGCTTTCTCCCGATCGGACCCTGCGCGGGCAGGCGGAGGCGTGGGCGGGGAAGAACGCGGACAAGGCGGCGGTGACGGCCATCGGCGGCGTCCGGCTGGAGACCAGCCCTCGCCCGCACAGCATGGAAGCCATGCCGGCGATCTGACCACCACCTGCCGGGCGCGGGGCCTTCAAGCGGATCCGCGGGAGGGCCACCGGGCCCCGGCTCACATCGTGATCATCACGACCGCGACCAGCGCCGCGGCGGCGACGGCCAGCGCGCCCGCCCAGGCGATGCGGGCGTCCAGCCGGTGGTCGAGCGGGCGCCCGTGCCGGAGCGTCCGCTCCAGGACGCGGTGCCGTTTCCCGGTGCGCAGCAGCATGACCGCCCCGGCCAGCGCCGCCGCCGCGAAGGGGACGGCGAGGCCGGGCAGGTCGTGACGGACCATGATCCCCGCCGCTCCGACGGCCGAGCCCGACATCGTCACGGCCGTGCGGACCCAGGCCAGCCGGGTCCGCTCGCTGTGCAGGCCCGGCCTCGGCTCGCCGCTCACGCGCCGCTCACCGTGCCAGGAGGATGAGGAGCAGGGCCAGGACGGCCACGCCGGCCACGCCGTACCCGAACATGGGGGCCAGGGCGGGCGGCGGGAGCGCGCGGTCCTGCCGCAGCGCCCGGTCGATGTGCCGCCAGCGAGGATAGGCCGAACCGGCCGCCACTGCGGACAGCAGCACGAGCACGACGGCGAGCAGCGTGCGCACCCACGGCACGAAGACGTCCTCGGGGACGACCGCGATGGCGATGCCGCCCGCGCTCAGCGCGAGGGAGGTGCTGATCCAGGTGAGGAACGTACGCTCGTTGGCGAGGACGAAGCGGGGGTCTGGTTCGTTCTCTTCCATACGAGAACGCTATTTCTGCCCCTTTTCCCCTAGATTTGCCGGGTTGCCACTTCTACGGAAGGTCGCCTCTTTCACGGGAGACGGGACGACGCCGCACGCGTCGTCGTGGCGATCAGGCGCCGCAGCCTGTCCTCCGACTCCGAGCCGGGCTCGGCGGCGAACAGGTCCATCCCCTGCAGCTCCGGGTCGCCGGGCAGACCGACGAGCTCTGCGGACAGCCGCAGCTCGCCCACGACCGGATGGTCGAGGACGTAGTCGCGGTGCGTCGCGGCGGCCACGTGGTGCTCGTGCCACAGCCTTCCGAACTCGGGGTTCTGCCGGCAGATGCCGTCGATGTGCTCCATGATCTGCTCGTTCTGCGGGTGGCGCGCGGCCAGGACGCGGAGCTGGGCCACGTGCTCCCGGGCGAGCCGCGGCCACCCCTCGCCGTGCATGCGCTTGACGTCCTCGTCCAGGAAGATCAGGTGGGCGATCGTCCTGCGCTCTTCGGGGATCGCGGCGAAGTCGGCGAAGACGGCGGCCGCCGCCCTGTTCCAGGCGACCACGTTGGCGTGCCGCCCGAGGACGAGCGCCGGCGTGAGCACCAGCGAGTCCAGGACACGCTGCAACCCGGGCCTGATCGGGGCCTGCGCGACGTCGTGGCGCCGATGCGCAGGGCGGGCCAGCGCGTGCAGGTAGACCCGCTCGTCACCGGTGAGCCGCAGCACGTCGGCGATGGCGTCCAGCACCTCGGCCGAGACGTTCCTGCCGTTGCCCTGTTCCAGGCGCGTGTAGTGGCTGACGCTGACCCCCGCCGCCAGCGCCAGCTCCTCGCGGCGCAGGCCGCGCACGCGCCGCGTCCCGTTGCCCTTGTACGGCAGGCCGACGTCCTCCGGCCGCACCCGCGCTCTGCGGGACTTGAGGAACTCGCTCAGCTCGACCGCTCGATCCACGATCGTCCAGCCTAGGCAACTTCTGAGTAGTCAGAACCCGGGGCTGGCTGGGGCCCGGGGTCGCGATCAGGCTGCCCGCATGCGATTCGTGATCCCTCTCGTCCTTCTCGGCCTGGGCAGCTCGATCACCGCCCTGGACTTCACCGTCGTCTACGTCGCGCTGCCGCACATCGCCCGCCAGGCCGGATTCTCCCCGTACGCGCTGCAGTGGGTGGTCAGCGGCTACGCGGTGCCCTTCGGCGGCTTCCTGCTGCTCGGGGGCCGCCTGTCCGACCTGGTCGGCAGGCGGCGCATGTTCGTCGCCGGCATGCTGCTGTACGGCGTCGCCTCGCTGCTCGGCGGGCTGGCCTCCTCCCCCGTACCGCTGGTCTGCGCCAGGGCGCTGCAGGGGGTCGGCGGAGCGGTGCTGATGCCCGCGACCCTCTCTCTGGTCGTCACCATGTTCGAGGAAGGGCCCGCCCGCAACCGGGCGATGACCGTGTGGGCGGCGTGCGGCGCCGCCGGGCTGAGTCTCGGCGCGCTGCTCGGCGGCGTCCTGACCGGCGCGTTCGGCTGGCAGGCCGTCTTCTTCGTGAACGTGCCGCTGACCGCGGTGGGCGCTGCCGCGGCGTTCGCCGTGCTGACGCCGGACGGAAGGCGGCGGGCCGGCGGATTCGACCTGCCGGGAGCCCTCACCGGCACCGTGGGCGTCACCGGACTCGTGTTCGCCGTCGCGCAGGGCCCCCAGTGGGGCTGGACCTCCCCCGGCGTGCTGGCGTCCGCCGTCGCGGCGGCCGGGCTGCTCGCCGCCTTCCTCCTCATCGAGGCGCACGGGCGCGACTCGCTGCTGCCGCCACGGCTGCTCGCCAACCGGCACACCGCCGCCGGGACCGGGGTCATCCTGGTCTACGGCCTGACCCTGCAGTGCGTGCCGTACTTCCTCACGCTGCACTTCCAGGAGGTGCTCGGCTACGGCGCCGCCGAGTCGGGCCTGGCCTTCCTCGGACCGACCCTCGCGATCACTGCGGGCAATCTGGCCGCCGAACGCCTCATCCCGCGCCTCGGGCTGCGCGGCACACTGATCCTCGGCGTGGCCCTGGGGGCGACGGGTACGGCGGTGCTGGCGTGGCGCCTGTCGGCCGACGGGTCCTACCTCGGCCTGCTGGCCGGCGTCGTCGGGTTCGGCCTGGGCGCGGGCCTGTGGTTCTCCACGATGTTCATCCTCGCCTCGACCGGTGTGGCCCCGCGGGAGCAGGGCGTGGTCTCCGGCCTGTCCTCCACCGTCCTGCAGGCGGGCAGCGCCGCGGGCCTGGCCGTCCTGGTGGCCGTGGCCGGTCGCGAAACCGCCGGCCCGGCCGGGGAGGCGCTGCGCGCGGCCACCGCCGGCGGTCTGCGCTCCGCCCTCCTGGTCGCCGCCGTGGTCTCCGTGGCCGGCGTGGTGGTCACGCTCGCACTCCGTCCGGCCGGAAGGGACCGGCTCGCGGACCACGCCTGAGCGGAGGGGGCGGCGCCGGGAGCCGGGTCAGAGGCAGGCCTGGCTGACCTCGCGCAGGTAGGTCGCGCCGTCGGTGGCGACCTTCTGCGCGGCGTCCACCGCCGCGTTGGCGTCGTCGACGTTGAGCTTCTGGAGGCTGTCGGCGAGCCCCTGGAGTGCGTCCCTGAGCGTGGTGTCGGTGGCCTTGTTCGCCATGTCCTCCAGGTCGGCGGCGCCGTCCTCGATCTTCTTTCGCATGGCGGCGGGGTCGTCCACGACCTTGCCGATCTCGCTGATGGTCTGGCTGATCAGCCGCGTCGACTCGGCGCACGTCTGCGCCTTGTCCGCGCTCGCGCAGCCGGAGGCGAGCAGGACGGCGGCCGCGCAGGCGGCGGCGAACGGGAGGAGTCGCATGCCGATCACCCTACCCAACCGCGGCCCGCCCGCCGCGGAACCGAAGCAGGGGCGCCCTTCGGGGCCCCTGCGCACTCATCTCGTCGCCACCGCGTCATCCCCGCGTCATCCCCGCGTCATGACCTCGGCGACGACGCGGCGGAAATACCCGGCGACCTCGTGGGCGAAGGCGGTCCTGGACACTCCGGCCCCGCGCAGGGCGTCGCCGTGATCGAGGGCGACCACGGCCAGCACGCACGCCAGCAGCGACCACCACAGGGCCGAGGCGATCGCCCGCGACAGCCGGGAGGATCTCCGGAAGGACCGCCGCAGCCGATCACGGTGGAAGGGCACGTGGCGCAGCTCGTCGGCGAGGATCCGGCCCGCGACCTCCGCCGCGAGCAGGTCCCTGACGCCGTCGCGCACGGCCCGGTAGTAGCCGAGCGCGACCACCTCGGCGAGCATCAGGACCATCAGCTCCATGCGCAGTCCGAGGAGCCGCCGCAGCCGGACGAAGGCGGCGTCGGACCAGTGGCCGGAGATCGTCGCCGCGCCCGCCGCCTCCAGGAGCCGGCCGAGCAGGCGGGCGTGCTCGCACTCCTCGGCCACGAACAGGCGGACCGCCTCCGCGTACACGGGGTCGCCCGCCCGCCGGGCCTTGTCCATGAGGCGGGCGCCGTCGCCGTCCTCCCCCACCTGGAACCGCTGGAGGCTCCGTACAAGGGCGGGCTCAAGCCGTGCTCCCGCGGTCCAGTCGGGGTCGCCCCAGGTGCGCCGCAGCAGCGCCGCGCCCTCGAAGTCGCGTAACCAGGCGGTGAAGTCGCCCGTGTCGACCGTCGTCGTCATGGCCCACGAACCTACGGAAGCGATGTGCAGATCCCGAGGGGGAGTTTGTCGAGGTTCGGCGTACACGGCCCGCGGGCGCGGGGGCGCGGCGGTCACCCGATCGCGGGCCGTAGCATCTGCGGCATGGGGAACTGCGAACACCTGCTCGTGGCGGCCGATCCTGAGCCGCTCACGCCCGAAGGCTGCCAGGAGTGCCTGGAGCGCGGCATGCGATGGGTCCACCTGCGCAAGTGCCTGGAGTGCGGCCACATCGGCTGCTGCGACTCCTCTCCCGGCAAGCACGCCACCGCCCACTACAAGGAGACCGGCCACCCGGTGATCCGCTCGTTCGAGCCGGGAGAGAACTGGCGCTGGTGCTTCGTGGACCAGCGCCTGAGCCAATAGACCGTGCCCTGAGCCCGCTCAGCCGCGTTCGAGCGTCGCCTCCTCGAAGTCGAGCTCCTGCATGACACGGTGGAGGACCTCGTCGTCGATGCGCCGCTCGTCGCGCAGCCGCACGAACACCTCGCGTTCCGCGGCGAGCATCTCGCGGCGCAGCCGCCGGTAGAGCGAGGCGGGCGTCTCCTCGCCCTCGGGGCCGGTACCGCCGCCGAGCCGCTCCCAGGCGTGCAGGGCCCGGCGCTCGGAGCGGCTGCGCAACTGGTCGACGACCTCTTCGTGAACGTCCAGCACGCCGTCGGAGGTGAGCTCCTCCAGCCGCGCCAGGGCCGCGGCCGCGGCGGCCTGCTGGGCGCCCGCCTCCGCGAGGTCGTCGGCGTACCGCTCCCGGGCGGTGGAGACGCCCAGCCGCCTGATCAGCCAGGGGAACGAGAGCCCGTGGACGATCAGTGTGCCCACGACGATCGCGAACGTCAGGAACAGCAGCAGGTTGCGCTGGGGGAAGTTCTCGGGCAGGGCGAAGGCCGCGGCAAGCGACACCACCCCGCGCATGCCCGCCCAGCTCGTCAGCATCACGTTCTGCCAGGACGGCGTCTTGGGCTCCCGGGCGCGCACCCGTTTCGACAGCATCCTCGGCAGGTAGGTGCTGGGCGGCACCCACGCGATCCGCACGAGCACGACCACCAGGAACAGCACGATGGCGTACGTCGCCAGCTCTTGGGGCCGCTCGCCGCCCAGCCCGGCGATGATCGGGCGCAGTTGCAGGCCGATCAGGGCGAACACGATCGACTCCAGCACCAGGTCGGCGACCTTCCAGACCGCGCCCGACAGCAGCCGCGTGCCGTACGTCGTCCGGCTGAGCTCGTGGCCCAGGTAGATGCCGACGATCACGACGGCGATCACGCCGGAGGCGTGCACGGCCTCGGCCGCGAGGTAGGCGGCGTACGGCACGAGCAGCGAGACCCCGTTGGCGATCAGCGCGTCGTCGAGCCGCCGCAGCACGAACCCCGCGAGATAGGCGATGGCGAGGCCGATCGCCACGCCGAGGCCGGCGGCCAGGAGGAACTCCCCGCCGATGTCGAGCAGGTCGGCGGCGGCGCCGGTCATCGCGCCGACCGCGACCCGGTAGGCGGTCAGCGCCGTGGCGTCGTTGAACAGGCTCTCGCCGACGAGGATGGTCAGCGCGCGCCGGGGCAGGCCGAGCCTGCGTCCGATGGCGACCGCCGACACGGCGTCGGGAGGGGCGACGATCGCGCCGAGCGCGAAGGCCGCCGCGAGCGGGAGCTGGGGGACGATCGCGTGCGCGGCGAAGCCGACCACCAGGGTGGTCGCCAGGACGAGCCCGACGGCCAGGAGGCCGACGGGTCTGGCGGCGTCGCGCAGCCGCAGGTATGAGCTGTCCAGAGCCGCCGAGTAGAGCATCGGCGGCAGGAAGACCACCAGGACGATGTGGGGGTCGAGGCTGTAGTCGGGGACCCCCGGCACGTAGGAGGCGGCCAGGCCGGCCACCACCAGGAGCAGTGGAGCCGACCAGTCGCGCCACCTGGCCAGGGCGGCGACGCCGAGGGCGCCGGCCGGGAGCAGGAGGAACTGCAGTGCCGTTGACGTGTCCATCAAACGACGAGGTTACTTACAGCTGGAACTCCCGCGGACCGGGGCCCTCACCACCCCCGCTGGGTATCCCAGCCTTCCCCGTCCTCGTCCGACCACGGAATCGGGGAGTCCGTGGAGGGCTGCCCGCCGCGCCGCCCCCCGCGGCGCTCGTGCTCGGCGTGCTGGTCCGGGGCCTGACCGGCCGGCCACTGGTCCGGCCGCAGGCGCTCGCCCGTGGTGTAGAGCGGCGGTTCGCTCGCGTACTGCTCGCTCGCGTACGGCTCGTTGACGTAGGGCCGGACCGCGCCGAGGCCGAGGGGGTCGCTCGGGTCGACCGCCCCGGGCTGCTGCCCCGCCGGCTGCGCTGCCACGGGCTGCGGGGCCTGGGGTTGCGATGCCTGGGGGTAGGCCGGCTGCGGGCCGGTCTGGGCCGAGGACGCGACGAGGCGGTCCTGGGTGGGCGTGCCCCGGGCGACGAGCACGTCGTTGGGGCCGAGCGCGGCGGGCGCCGGGTAGGCCTCGGGGGCCGGTGCGGGCGGCGGCACCGGCGGACGGGCGTACTGCCCCGTCCCCGGGTAATCGGGGCCGGGATAGTCCTGGTAGTTGTAGTCGGACGGGGCGGCCTGCTCGGGGAACCCGGCGTCGTGCGACCCGCGGCGGTCCCGGGCGACGTACCCGTTCTCGCCCCGCGCGTACCCGTCGGAGGCCTGGCCGTAGCCGTGGGGCGCGGTGGCATGGCCCTCATCGGGGGCGTACCCGTCCCGGGCCTGGGGGTACGGGATCTGGGCCGCGGGGTGGGGCGCGTTCTGGGGCGCGGCGTAGGGATCCTGCGCCGCATATCCGTCACCGGGCTGCCCCGCGTACGCGTCGGGCACGGCGTAGGCGTCCTGGGCCCGCGTCGCGTACGCGTCCGGGGATTCGGCCGCGTACGGGTCGTGGACCTGCGTGGCGTACGGGTCGTGGACCTGGGTCGCGTAGGCGTCCTGCCCCTGGTCCTGCGGGTGCGCGGGGTACGCCTCCTGGGGGGCGTAGCCGTCCTGGCCCGCCGCGCCCTGCCGGGGGAACGGCCCGGTCCCGGCGTCCTGTTCCTCGCCGCCCGCCTCGGCGAAACCCTCGTCGAGAGTGTCGATCAGCCGTCCCACGTCGTTCATGGGCATGCGGAAACTGGCCGTGCACATCTCGCCCCGCCACAGGCTCAGCACCAGCGTGCCGTCGTGCCACGTGACCCGGAGCACACGGTCCTGGCCTCGCGCGTCGAAGAACACCTCGCCGAACGATGGCAGTGGGACAACTTCCGACATGGCAGACATAGTGCCTTTACCTGCCCTTTTCCGTCCACTCGATCTCGGGAACCCTCGCGAAACTTCCGTTTCGTCCCTTTTCGACCTCACTGGGTAGATCGCCGTTGACCTTGAGAGCACTGACATCTCAGTGTGCCACGCGTGCCGGGAGGGAGTTCCTGGAACGCCAGGATGTGGTGGGGCGGACACGCACAGGATGTCGGTGGCACCGGGTAGCGTTCTTCCGTGCCCAAGGACCGTCCCGAGCTTCCGCCCGTCGAAGAACTCCTCACCGCCGCGGTGACCGCACTGGGCGGCGTCGAGCGCCCGGGGCAGGTCAAGATGGCGCAGGCGGTGCGCGACGCCGTCGAGAGCGAGGAGCACCTCGCGGTGCAGGCCGGCACGGGCACCGGCAAGTCGCTGGCCTACCTCGTGCCCGCGATCAGGCACGCGGCCGAGAAGGGCCAGGCCGTGGTGGTGTCCACCGCGACGATCGCGCTGCAACGCCAGCTGGTCGACCGCGACCTGCCCCGGCTTGCCGACGCGCTGGAGGGCCTGCTGCCGCACCGGCCCGAGTTCGCGATCCTGAAGGGCCGCCGTAACTACCTGTGCCGCCACAAGATGGCCGACGGGATGCCCGAGGACGAGGACGACCAGCTCTTCGACCCGCGTGAGGTCAGCGCCACCGGCCGGATGGTGCAGCGCATCCAGGAGTGGGCCAACGAGACCGAGACCGGCGACCGCGACGAGATCGTCCCCGGCGTGAGCGACCAGGCCTGGCGGCAGTTCTCCGTGACGGCCCGGGAGTGCCTGGGCGCCCAGCGGTGCCCCAGCGGCGCCGACTGCTTCGCCGAGCTCGCGCGGGAGCGCGCGGGCGAGGCCGACGTCGTGGTCACCAACCACGCGCTGCTGGCGATCGACGCCATGGAGGACTTCGCGGTCCTGCCCGAGCACGACGTGGTCGTGGTGGACGAGGCGCACGAGCTGGTCGACCGGGTGACGTCGGTGGTCACCGGAGAGCTGTCGGAGAGCACGGTGGGCCTCGCCGTGCGCCGGGCCGGACGGCTCATCGAGCAGGGGGTGGCCGACCGGCTCCAGGAGGCGGGCGAGGACCTGCGCGCCCTGCTGGCCGTCGCCCCGCCCGGCCGCGTCGACACGCTGCCGGGGTCGCTCGCGATGACGCTCGCGCTGGTGCGCGACGCCGCCTTCGCCTGCATCACGGCCCTCGGACCGCGCAACAAGGACAAGGACGACCCGGAGAACGCCGGGCTGCGCAAGGCCGCCTTCACGGCGCTGGACGAGGTGCACGACACCGCCCAGCGGATGCTCGACGCCTTCGGCCCCGCGGCCGGTCGTGACGAGGCCGGAGACGACGCGGAGGACGGGGGGGACTCACGGGACTCGGGAGAGTCACGGGATTCGGCGGGCGGCGCGAACGGCGGCCCGGGAGACGCGCGATCCGAGGAGGTCCACCGGGCGGAGGTCGTCTGGCTGGAGGAGGGGCGCGGGCGCGTTCCTCCCACCCTGCGGGTGGCTCCGCTGTCGGTCGGCGGCATGCTGCGCGACAAGCTGTTCGGCGATCGCACCGTCGTCCTCACCAGCGCCACGCTCGCACTCGGCGGCTCGTTCGACAGCCTGTCCCGCCAGTGGGGCCTGCGCGCCGGGGAGTGGACCGGCCTCGACGTCGGCTCGCCGTTCGATCACCCGCGCCGGGGCATCCTCTACGTCGCCACGCATCTCCCCCAGCCCGGCCGCGACGGCCTGCCCGAGGCGTACGTCGACGAGATCGCCGAGCTCATCGAGGCGGCCGGCGGCCGGACGCTCGGCCTGTTCTCCTCCATGAGGGCCGCGAAGGCCGCCACGGAGGCCCTGCGCGAGCGGCTCGACGTGCCGCTGCTCTGCCAGGGCGACGACTCGACCTCGCAACTCGTCAAGCAGTTCGCGGGCGACCCCGCCACCTGCCTGTTCGGCACGCTGTCCCTGTGGCAGGGCGTCGACGTGCCGGGCCCGTCGCTGACCCTGGTGATCATCGACAGGATCCCGTTCCCGCGTCCCGACGACCCGCTCGCCTCGGCCCGGCAGCGGCACGTGGCGGCCACGGGGGGCAACGGCTTCATGGCCGTGGCGGCCACCCACGCCGCGCTGCTGCTGGCGCAGGGCGCGGGCCGGCTGCTGCGGTCGATGGACGACCGGGGCGTCGTCGCCGTTCTCGATCCGAGGCTCGCCACCGCCCGTTACAGCGGGTTCCTGCTCAACTCGCTGCCGCCCTTCTGGCGCACCACCGATCCCGCGAAGGTCCGCGACGCCCTGCGCCGCCTCACCGCCGGCTCCTGAGCCGGGCCGCCGGGCAGGCTCAGGCGTCCCGCCTTCACGTGCGGGGAGACCCGGCCGCTCCGGCTCTGGTCACATCTTCGTGACCGTGCCGAACGTCTCCCCCGCGTTCAGGCGGCGGACGAGGTCGAGCACGGCGTGCGGCCCGCCGTTCGCGGTGACCCAGCGGCTCACCCGGCACGCCGCCTTCGCGTAGGTGTGCTGGTCGGCGCCGGCGGCCCGCAGCCAGGCGTCCAGCGTCGCCGGCAGCGCGGCGTCGGTGCTCACCAGGCAGCGGTCGGCCGCCGTCTCCGGCGCGAGATACCGCGGGTCGCCGGCGACCAGGACGGCCAGGCCCTCGTCGAACCACTGCGGCACCTCCGCGCCGCCCGAGTCGAGCCGGGCGTGCAGTTCGACGTGCGACATCTCGTGGGAGGCGATGACCGGGTCCACGCCCTCGGGTGACAGCATCACCGCGCGGTTCAGCACCGCGACGCCCCGCTCCCCTCCGCCGCCGATGCGGCCGTAACAGCGGTCGCTGAGGCAGGCGAGGATCCGCGGAGAGGCCCGCCTGCCGCCGTAGAAGTCGCGGACGCGCCGCTCCGCCTCCTCCACCGCGGAGACCACCTGCCGCCTCCGGTCCTGCGGCAGGCCCGACTCCGCGTAGACGTCCGGGGCCAGCCGCTCCAGCCCGTAACAGCCGGGGCAGGTCGTGGCGGCGACCGACGGGAAGGCCACCGCCACGACGGCGGCCGCCGCGATCGGCAGGGCCGCCGTCGCGACGAGCAGCCACACCCGTCCGCGCACGCGCCATCGTTTCCACGCCATCGTCGCTCCCCTTGCTCGAATCCGGCATCGGCGTCCCCTGAGCCGGTGGCCGTGAAGCAGGATCTTCGCGCGATGTCCGCCCGTCGCGCATCGGACCGTGGTAGGACCTCCTCCGATCTGAGGTGGCGTTCGCCCGGCAGCGCCGCCGGTGGCGCCGGCGCGTGGCCTGACGGCGCCGTCCGCGCCTCGGGCAGGGCGTGAGACCCGCGACCGCGCGTAGAGTGCGGGGGCATGAGCGCTGACACCCCCGTCACGTCGATGTGCCTCACGCGGGGCGGCCGACCGGCCTTCGTCGTGAACGTCGAGGTCTTCCTGGAGCGAGACGGCCGATGGCTGCTCATCCGGCGCGGCAAGCGGGAGGCTCACGCACCCGGCACGCTCGCCGGCGTGGGCGGCAAGGTCGAGGTCGACGGCGCGGGACTCGACGTGCTCGAGGAGACGGCACGGCGTGAGGTCGCCGAGGAGATCGGGGTCGACATCACGGGAGCCCGACTCTTCTACGTGGAGAGCGGGTTCTTCGTCACCGACGACGGCGACCCCGTCGTCAACGTGGTCTTCCGCGCGACGATGCCGCCCCACGCCCAGCCCGTGGCCGCCTCGCCGGAGGAGGTGGAGGAATTCCTCTGGCTCACCGCCGCGGAGGCCGAAGGCGATCCGGACTGCCCACCCTGGACATCACGGAGCCTGCGCCGCGCGACGGCGCGGACCGGCGCGCCGGCGTAGTCGTCCGCGGGGACGCGCTGTCCCGCGGCGCAGGCCCGCCCGGTCGGGGAGAGGGAGCAGGGTCAGGGAGCACGATCAGGTGGCAGGGTCAGGTGGCAGGGGGCAGCGGGCCTAGCTCGGGACGCTTGGGGGCGAGGCCGTCGCCGGAGGACGTGCCCCGAAGGCGCCGCCCGATCCACGGGCCGAAGTGCTCCCTGAGCCACTGCACGTCCTCGCGGCGCTTGGCCCTCGGGTCCACCGTCTCCCGGGGCGGCCAGGTCTTGCGCCAGTCGTCCTCGCCGGGCACGCCCAGCACGTGCAGGACCCGGGCCGCGACCAGGCGGTGACCCTCGGCGTTCATGTGCAGCCGGTCGCCGCTCCAGGCCCGCCAGTCCCGCAGCCCCTGCATCGACCACATGTCCACCAGGTGGCAGCCGTACAGGTCGGCGATCGAGCGGACGTGCATGAAGAAGATCGCGAACTTGCCGCGCAGCTGCCGCATGATCGGGGTGTCCCGGGGATCGGTCCCGGTGAACAGCACGACGTCGGCGCCGGTGGCCCGCAGGTCGCGTACGGCGCCGGCCAGCTTCTTGGCCATCTGGTCGGGGTCGGCGCCGGGGCGGATGAGGTCGTTGCCGCCCGCGCAGAAGCTGATGAGGTCGGGCTTCAGCCCGACGGCCACGGGCACCTGGTCGGCGACGATCTGGTCGATCAGCTTCCCCCGCACCGCGAGGTTGGCGTAGCGGAAGTCCGGTTCGAGTAAGGCGAGCCGCTCGGCGACCCGGTCGGCCCAGCCCCGGTAGCGGACCACCTCCCCCGGCGCCGGAGGGGGCGCGTCCGGGAGGGGGTCGTTGAGCCCCTCGGTGAAGCTGTCTCCGACCGCCACGTACGACCGGTAGCCCATGATCCCTTCTTTCGTCACTCGCCCATGTCCGCGATCGCGCGCAGCGCGAGCTCGTACGACCGCATGCCGAACCCCGCGATCGTCCCGGTGGCCACCGCCGCCACGACCGAGGTGTGGCGGAACTCCTCCCGCGCGTTGGGGTTGGAGATGTGCACCTCGACCAGCGGAGCCGTACGCTGCGCGATCGCGTCACGCAACGCGTACGAATAGTGGGTGAAGGCGGCGGGGTTGAGGACCACGGGGGTCCTGGTGTCGGCCGCCTCGTGGATCCAGCTCACCAGCTCGGCCTCGTCGTCGGTCTGCCTGACCTCCACCGACAGGCTCAGCTCGCGGCCGATCTCGCGGCACAGGGCCGCCAGGTCGTCGAAGGTCTGCGCGCCGTAGACGTCGGGCTCCCGGCTCCCGAGACGGCCCAGGTTGGGCCCGTTCAGGACGAGCACCTGCCTCATCGGGCGACCTCCCGGTACGCCGCTTGGAGCAGTTCCTCCGAAGGGTTCTCCAGGCGGGCTGGCCTGCCGACGTCGTCGAGCACGACGAACCGCAGCACCGCTCCCCTGGCCTTCTTGTCCACGCGCATGTGCTCGCGCAGCCGGGGCCAGGCGTCGGCGCGGTAGGAGGTGGGCAGGCCGACCGACTCGAGGATCGAGCGTGTGCGGTCCACGACGTCGCGGCCGACGCGGCCGTCGAGCCGGGACAGCTCGGCGGCGTAGACCAACCCGATGGCCACGGCCTCGCCGTGCCTGATGCGGTAGTCCTCCACCCGCTCGACGGCGTGGCCGAGGGTGTGGCCGTAGTTGAGGATCTCCCGCAGGCCGCTTTCGCGCAGGTCCGCCCCGACGACGTCGGCCTTCACCCGGATCTTGCGCTCGACCAGCTCTCGGGTGTGCTCGCCTTCGGGGGTGCGGGCGGCGGCGGGGTCGTCCTCGATCAGCATGAGGATCGTGGGGTCGGCGATGAACCCGCCCTTGATGATCTCGGCGAGGCCGGCGACGTAGTCCTCGCGCGGCACGCTCGCCAGGGTGGCCAGGTCGCACAGCACGCCCTTCGGCGGGTGGAAGGACCCGACCAGGTTCTTGCCCTCGGGCGTGTTGATGCCGGTCTTGCCGCCGACCGCCGCGTCCACCATCGCCAGCAGCGTGGTCGGCACCTGCACGACCTGGACGCCGCGCAGCCACGTCGCGGCCACGAATCCGGCCAGGTCGGTGGTCGCCCCGCCGCCGACACCGACGACCGCGTCGGAACGTGTGATGCCGTATCGCCCGAACGCCGACCACAGCTCGGCCGCGACGTGGACGGACTTGGCCTCCTCGCCGTCCGGCACGGGCAGGGCGACGACCTCGAATCCGGCGCCCTCCAGGGTCTCGCGGACCGGTCTTGCGATCTCGGGAAGCCCGGCGGGGTGGATCACGGCGACGGTGCGCACCTTCGCGTCCAGCAGGCCGGGCAGCTCGGCCAGCACGTCGGTGCCGACGACGACGTCGTAGGGGCTGTCGCCCCGCACGGTGATGCGCGTCGCGGTCACAGCGCCGCCTCGATGTCGGTCGCCACGTCCTCGGGCTCGCGGCCGTCGGTGGCGACGGTGATCGCGGCGAGGCTCTCGTAGATCGGGCGGCGCTGCTCCATCAGCTGCCTGAGCCGGCTGCGCGGGTTGAGCACCAGCAGCGGCCGGGCCGAGGCGAGCCCGACCCGCTTGACCGCCTGGTCGAGCCCGACCTGGAGATACACGACCCGGTGGCCGGCCAGCAGCTTCTGCGTGTGCTCGTGCAGGATCGCGCCGCCGCCGAGCGCGAGCACGCCCGGGTGCGTCTCCAGCGCGTCGCGCACGGCCTGCGCCTCCAGCTCGCGGAACCGCTCCTCGCCGTCATCCACGAACACGTCGCTGACGCTCTTGCCGGCGACGGCCTCGACGTCGGCGTCGGTGTCGCGGAACGGCAGGCCGAGGCGGTCCGCGAGGAGCCGCCCGACCGTGGACTTGCCCGAGCCGGGCGGGCCGATGAGGACCGCGGCGGGGCCTTGTGGCGCCGATTGCATGATCACAAACCCTATTACTTGATGACCAGGGACGACAGGTAGCCCGCCAGGTTGCGCGCGACCTCTTCCACGGAGTCGCCGCCGAACTTCTCGACGGCCGCGTCCGCGAGCACGAGCGCCACCATCGCCTCGGCGACGATCGCGGCGGCCGGGACCGCGCAGACGTCCGAGCGCTCGTGGTGCGCCTTGGCCGGCTCGCCGGTCAGCACGTCGACCGTGGCGAGCGCGCGGGGCACGGTGGAGATGGGCTTCATCGCGGCGCTGACCCGCAGCGGCTCACCGTTGGTCATGCCGCCCTCGACGCCGCCGGCCCGGTTGGTCATGCGGCGCACGCCCTCGGGGGTGTTCTCGATCTCGTCGTGCGCCCGCGAGCCGGGGCGGCGGGCTGTCTCGAAGCCGTCGCCGACCGCGACCCCCTTGATCGCCTGGATGCCCATGAGTGCCGCGGCGAGGCGGGCGTCGAGGCGCCGGTCCCAGTGGGTGTAGCTGCCGAGGCCCGGCGGCAGGCCGTAGACGACGACCTCGACCACACCGCCGAGAGTGTCGCCGTCCTTGTGCGCCTTGTCGATCTCGGCGACCATCGCCGCGCTCGCGGCGGGGTCGACGCAGCGCACCGGGTCGGCGTCCACCGCCTCCATGTCGCCGGGGCCGGGCAGCACGTCGCTGGGCGCGCTCGCCTCGCCGATGGAGACCACGTGACTGACGATGTCGACTCCGAGCGCCTGCTTGAGGAAGGAGCGGGCGACCTGTCCGAGCGCCACCCGGGCGGCGGTCTCCCGCGCGCTGGCCCGGTCGAGCACCGGCCGGGCGTCGTCGAAGCCGTACTTCTGCATGCCGGCGAGGTCCGCGTGGCCGGGGCGGGGGCGCGAGCGCGGCGCGTTGCGCGCCTGGCCCTCCAGCACCTCCGGGTCCACCGGGTCGGCGGCCATGACGGTCTCCCACTTCGGCCACTCGGTGTTGCCGATGCGGATCGCGACGGGCGAACCGAGCGTGCGGCCGTGCCGTACGCCGCCGGAGATCGTCACCTCGTCCTGCTCGAACTTCATCCGCGCCCCGCGGCCGTATCCGAGACGGCGGCGGCGCAGCGCCTCGGCGAGGTCGGCGGTGGTCACCTCCACACCGGCGGGCAGGCCTTCCAGGATCGCGAGAAGCTCGGGGCCGTGTGACTCCCCGGCGGTCAACCAGCGCAGCATGGTGACAAGTCTTCCATGTGCGTCCCAGTGCGCCGCCCCCTGACACCCCCTTGACCATCCACGGGTGCCCCGATACCGGGAAACGGCCCGTCCTATATATCCGGAAAAGCCAGCGCCACGAGCATGCCCGCGAGCATGAACGGGCCGAACGGGAACTCGGTCGTGCGGGTGGCCTTGCGCGCCAGGAGCAGCCCCACGGCGTACAGCGCGCCGAGGACCTGGCCCGCCATCCCGGCGACGATCGTGGCCTGCACGCCGAGCGCCCCGGTGAGCAGCCCGATCAGCCCGGCCAGCTTCACGTCGCCGAGCCCGAGGCCCGTGGGGCGGGCGAACCACAGCACGGCGTAGACCGCGCCAAGCGCGCAGCCCGACGCCATCGCCGGCAGCAGGCGGCCCGACGGCGCGAGCAGGACCAGCAGGATCGGGTACGACGGCAGCGTGATCGCGTCGGGCAGTCGCCAGGTCCGCCGGTCGATCTCCGCGAGGGCGGCCCCCGCGAGAACCGCGTACAGCCACGCGGCGAGCACCCAGCCGTCGTGGACGCGCCAGGTCACCAGCGCCGCGGCCAGCGCGGTCGCGCCCTCGATCACGTACGGCGGGCGGGGCAGCGGCACGGCGCGGGCCGCCGCGGCGAACGCCGGCAGCGCCTCCCCGCGGAGGCCGCCCGGTTCCCCGCAGGGCCGCGCTCCCGGCTGTGCTCCGGGCTGTGCTCCCGGCTGCGTCTCGAACCCCGCGGCGACCGCCCGGGCGTACGCTCCCGCGACCAGGCCGAGGACGGCGGCGGCGAGGACGGCGGCGAGGACGAGGAGGGACACGCGGCCGACCCTAACGCCCGCGCGCCGCCACCGCCCGGGGTGCGCGCTGCCCTGTGGACAGACCGCGCTTCTGCGGACGACCCCGCACCTGTGGACGACGGACCCGGCGCCGCTCGCCGTACCCCACGGCGAAAAGGCCGAAGCCAGTAGGCTGATCGCGAAAGCACTTCGCCGATGAGGCCGGAAGGACGGCGCAATGACAGGGCCATCCCTGACCGTGCTGGCACCGATTCTCGTCCTGATCGCGGCGTGCGCGGTCGACGCGTGGGTCTACGCGGATGCCAAGGAGCACCTCAGGCGGGGCCACCCCGCGGTCTTCACCTTCGGGCCCGTCCGGATAGCGACGCCCGAGGCATGGTTTCTGGGATGCCTCATCATGTGGGCCGTCTTCTTCCCGCTCTACCTGACGGTCACCGGGCGCAATCCCTTCCGCTAGCGCATGGGCGGGGTCAGGCGCGGCGGCTCCACCAGCGGCGGCGCTTCTCCTCCGCGGTCCCCAAATGGGCCACCGTGGCGCCCGGCACCTCGCGGGCGAGCCGGTCGACGGCGGAGGCGTCCCTCTTGGCCTCCTCCACCGTGGCGAGGGCCTGCAGCAGGCCGCCCTCGATCACGAACGGGACCGGCCCGGCCACGTCCACCACGACGGCGGCGGCGTTCTCGTGCCGCGCCGCCTGGCAGACCTGCGGGGCCGTGGCCTGCACAGGCCGGGCGTCCGGGCGCCACCTGCGCATCGGCTCGGTCCCGGTGAAGGCGAGCACGGCCTCACGACCGTCCTTGCCGACCAGTTTCGGGAGGGCCATCTCGCTCTCCTTCTCCTGGCGCAGGCCGTGCTCCCCCACTTCCGACTCGGTGAGCAGCGCGACCACGGGCACCAGCAGCCTCGTCCCGGCGAGCACCGCCAGGACGTCGGCCGCCGTCGCCGTGCCGGCCTGGAACGCCGACAGCGCCGACGCGACGGACGCGTCGGTGCCGCCGTCGTCGTCGGGGCGCAGGGGCTGCGGAATCGATGGCACGTCTCCCGACCCTACCCAAGGACCGCGCCGGTGGTGTCAGCCCAGGTCGGCTATGGCGATCACGGGTCCTCCGCCGGACGGGCCCTGGTGCACCGCCGCCACGGAGACGAACACGGCCGGGTCGCCGGTCACGCTCGCCGCCACCCCGCCGACGGTCGCCTTGATCTGGCGGTGCCAGTGGACGTCGGAGTCGTCGAGCATGATGTTGCGCCGCCCGCGTACGCGGCCTGAAGGGTCCGCCTCGCACTTGATGAACAGGTTCACCAGCCGGTCGCCGAGATCATCTCGGTTCGGGCGCTCCGGCAGGTCGACGCCCGCCCCGCGGATGGCCTCCCAGATCCCGTCGGTGTCCAGGGCGTCCTTCATGACCGAGTGGCCGGCGCGGTAGCGCCCGCCGATCCCGCGTACGTTGCCCACCACGACGATCTGGGCCCGGTCGAGCTCGACGCCGCTGGAGCACGAGGCGACCGACGAGTAGAGCGACAGGTCCTTGTGGATCTGCTCGGCCGAGGGCGTCTCGATCTCCCCGAGCGCGACCGCGATGCCGAGCGCCGTGGTGGAGTTGGAGATGTCCATCGACTTCAGCGTGTCCTCGGTGACGACCGTCTGGCCGCGTTCCTTGGCGTCGGTGATCGTGGACAACGTGAGCAGCGGCGTCTTGGTCTGCACGTAGTGGACGTCGGCCGGGTCGTCGATGCCGGCGATCTTCATCGCCTCGCGCACCCCGGCGGCCACCTTCTCCACCATGGCGGGCCTGCCGATGTCCTCGGGGAGGATCACCTCGCTCATCGCCACGCCGACGCTCACCCGCGGCTCGTCGGTCCGTACGGCCGTGGCCGGATCGACGGTCGCGAAGATCGTCGCATGCGGGCTGAGCACGCCGTCGGTGCCGCCCGACCACACCAGGGGCACCTGTGCGGCCTCCTCGGCGGTACGCGTGCCCTTGGCCACGAGCACCTCGCGGAAGGCCCGGTCGGCCAGGATCCGCGTGTAGTCGTTCACGCCGCCGTTGCCCTCGGTCTTGCCGATGACGGCCAGCACGCGGTCGGCCTCGATCACGCCGTCGTCGATCAGCCTCGCCAGCCCGGAGGCGTCGGTGACGCTCTCGATGGGGACCTTCCGTACCTCGATCGGATCCGGCACTATCTCTCCACCCCTCTGTACACCCTCGTACCGATATTTCCTGACAGCGCGGCACCGATGTGGTGCAGCGAGGTGATCACGGCCCGTCCCCCGGTCTCCTCGGCGAAGCACAGGGCGGCCTCGACCTTGGGCCCCATGCTGCCTCCGGCGAAGTGACCGGCCGCCTGCAACCCGCGCAGGGCGGCCACGTCGATCTCCCCGATGGGACGGGCGCGGGGCGTGCCGAAGTCGACGGCGGCGTACGGCACGTCGGTCGCGATCACGAGGTCGGTGGCGCCGATGGCGACCGCAAGCGCGGCGGCGGCGAGATCCTTGTCGATCACGGCCTCGATCCCGGTCAGCGTGCCGTCCTCCCCTCGCACGACCGGCACTCCCCCGCCTCCCGCGGCGACGACGGTGAATCCGGCGTCGATGAGCGCGACGGCTGCGGGGGCGTCCAGGATCTCCACGGGCCGCGGCGAGGCGACCACCCGCCGCCATCCGCGGTCGAAGCGCCGCCACACCTGGCCGTGCCCCTCGAAACGGCGTGCCTCGTCCTGCCCGAAGTACCGCCCGATCGGCTTGACGGGGTCCTGGAACGCCGGGTCGGCCGGGTCCACGAGCGTGCGGGTGACGATCGCCGCCACCCGGGCGTGCCCCAGCTCGCGCTGCAGGGCGTTCATGATGAGCGTGCCGATCGTGCCCTGCGTCTGGGCCACGCACCAGTCGAGCGGCACGGGCGGCACGACGTGGGCGGCGAGCTGGTTCTTCAGCAGGAGATTGCCGACCTGGGGGCCGTTGCCGTGGGTGAGCACCACCTCGTGCCCGGCCCTCCGCAGCTCCGCCACGTCGGCCATCGCCTCGCCGATCGCCCGCTGCTGGTCGGCCGGGGACGCGCTCCCGTCGGGAGCCGTCATGGCGTTGCCGCCCAGTGCGATCAGTACGCGTCCGCCCACATCCGGAAACTATCCAGCCCCATCCGGGCCTTCATTGGCGAGTCTCGCCCACCCCTGCCGCATCCATGGGCAGATTTCACCAAGGTGGGCGAACAAGCCCGGCATCGAGCCGGCAGGGCCGTTCCCGCCGGGGTCCTGCGCATGACCGTCCCTTCGCCGGCCGGCTCTCCTCCGGCTCCCGTCCGAGGCGACTTCTGCCAGAATGCTCGCCACTGCCCCCCTCTCATGGAGATCCCCATGGCCACGCCTCAGGTGCGTCCCGGGCTCACGCACGAACGCGTCGGCGTCTTCGCCGACGCGATCTTCGCGATCGCCATCACGCTGCTCGCCCTGGAACTCCCCCGTCCCGAGGGCGAGGACTTCCAGCGGCTGGGGGCCTTCTTCGGCGACCACTTCGGCTCCTTCATGGCCTTCGCCATCGCCTTTCTCATGCTCTGGTTCGCCTGGCGGGCCCATCACACGCTGTTCGACCAGATCGAGCGGGTGTCCCAGTCGATGCTCCTGCTGCACATCCCGCTGCTGTTCTTCGTGGCCGTCCTGCCCTACACGACGTCGATCTTCGGCGAGGCCAACGCCGGCCACCTGCCGGCCGAGGCGGACGGCAGGGCCCTGGGGACCGGCCTGTTCGCCGGCAACGAGGCCGTCCTGCTGCTCTGCCAGGGCGCGCTGTTCACCCTGGTGCTGGCGCAGCGCCTGCACCGGCCGGACGCCAACCTGCGACGCCTGCGCGGCAACGCCTGGGTCTACTGGGCCATCGGGATCTACTGGCTGCTGACCGCCGCGGCGAGCGCGTGGGCGGCCACCGCGGTGCCCTTCCTGTGGCTGGCGACCCCGCTCGTCGCCGCCGGCACGGTCCGTGTGCTCAGGATGCGGCGGTGAAGCCGCGCAACACATCCGCGATCTCGTCGACCTCGGTGAGCTTCCCCGACGCCACCGCGATCACGAAGTCGTAGGCGGCGTCGTCGTCCTGCGGCTCGATGTCCACTCCGTTCTTCGCGCAGAGGACGTACGTCGTGAGCCAGCCCGCTCGCTTGTTGCCGTCCACGAACGGGTGGTTGGAGAGGATCGAGTGCAGGATGGCCGCGGCCTTGGTCAGCAGATCCGGGTAGGCGTCCCGCCCGAACAACGACGTCTGCGGACGAAGCAGCGCCGCCTCGAGAAACCCGATGTCAGTCTTCATCCTATGGAGCGGTATCACGCCGATACCATCGGCCGGGAGGTGACCCTCCGCCATCACGCCCGATCGCCGCCGAGGCGGCGCAGGCGGGTAACCGCCTCGTCGATGACCTCGTCCCGCTTGCAGAAGGCGAACCGAAGGAAGTGACGACCCCGCGCGGGGTGGTCGTAGAAGACCTGGGTCGGGATGGCCACCACTCCCGCCAGCTCGGGCAGCCGCCGGGCCAGCTCCAGACCGTCCTCGAAGCCGAGCGGCCGTATGTCGGTCTGCACGAAATAGGTGCCGGCCGGCCGGAGCACGTCGAAGCCGGCCTGCGCCAGGCCCGTCACGAGACGGTCCCGCTTGGCCTGCAGGGCCGCCCGCTGGGCCGCGACCCACTCCATCTCCTCCCGCAGGGCGTACGCGACCGCGGCCTGCCACGGAGCGTTCGCGGTGAAGGTGAGGAACTGCTTGACCGCCTGCACGGCGCCCGCGAGCGGCGCAGGAGCGCACACCCAGCCGGTCTTCCAGCCGGTGACGCTGAAGGTCTTGCCCGCGGAGGAGATCATGACCGTGCGCTCGCGCATGCCGGGCAGCGTGGCGAGCGGAACGTGCTCGACGCCGTCGAAGGCGAGGTGCTCGTAGACCTCGTCGGTCACCGCGATCAGGTCGTGCTCCAGGCAGATCCGGGCGACGCACTCCAGCTCCTCGCGGGTGAACACGGTCCCGGTCGGGTTGTGCGGCGAGTTCACCAGGATCGCGCGGGTGCGGGGCGTGATCGCGGCCTCCAGCTCGGCCGGGTCGAAGGTGAACCGCCCCGCGTCGACACGCAGCGTGACCGCCCTGCGTACGGCTCCCGCGAGCGCGACGGCCGCGGCGTAGGAGTCGTAGTAGGGCTCGAAGACGACCACCTCGTCGCCCGGTTCGCAGAGCGCGAGGATCGCGGCGGCGATGGCCTCGGTGGCGCCGACGGTGACGAGGACCTCCCCGTCGGGGTCGTAGGCGAGGCCGTACCACTGCTTGCGGTGCTCGGCGACCGCCTGGCGCAACTCGGGGAGGCCCGGTCCGGGCGGATACTGGTTGAGACCGCTCCGTACGGCCTCGACCGCGCGCTCCAGCATGCGCTCCGGCCCGTCGGTGTCCGGGAAGCCCTGGCCCAGGTTGATCGAGCCCGTCTCCACGGCCAGCTTCGTCATCGTGGCGAACACGGTCGTGCCGAACTCCCGCATCCGCCGCACCAGCGGCTCGTTCACGCCGTCAGCCTATCTGAAACCTTCTATATGTAAGCCAAGCACGCCTCGACAGCAGAATGCAGACGACGGGGACAACCGCCTCTCTGCCCGCACCGTGGCTATTAGGGCATGAGCCACGCGTAACACGGCAATTCTGTTACCCTGCTCCCCCAGATCGGGCGGCGAAGACTCCTCGGCTCACGATCAGCGGGAATCCCATGAACGGCATCTTCATACTGCACACTCCGGCCCCCGACTGCGCCGGCATGGCTTTGGAGGGGCTGCCGGACGACAAGCGAGCCGAAGGATTCACTTCGCCATTAATCACAGCTGATTGAACCACCAATTCGGCCCGGAGGCTAACTTCAGACCTGGCCGCCGGCACCGCCGGATCTGTAGCCCTTCATCTGTCCGGCGACGTGGCCACAGGCGCTTCCTACGAGTAATCTGTCGAGAAGGCGGCGGCACCGCCCTCGGGAAGAGCGTTCGAAGGAGCTGGTCTTGCCACGTCGTCGGACCTCTTGGGTTTTGACTACATCGGTCATCGCTGTCGTCCTGTTGCCGACGACGACCAACGTCGCCTCGAATGCTCTTCCCGATTCCTGGCGATCGAACCTGTGGCTGGCGTGGCCTATATGCATACTGCTCGCGATTCCCGTACTCATGATGGAGCTGCGCACACGGCACGGCACGTCTGCCGAACTTACACCTCCCCCAGTTATGGTCGCCCCGAACACCGACGCTCAGATATGGAACATCCCAGCACCCGTTAAGGACTTCAGCAATCGCAGAGCGGAGTTTCGCAGGATCGGCACGATACTGATGCGAGGAAGCGGTCGCGCGCTTCTGTTGTGTGGCATGGCAGGTGTCGGAAAAACGCAACTCGCTCTCGCTTACGCACATCGCCGACGATCGTCGATCAGTTTGGGATGGTGGATTTCGGCGGGTAGCCGAACGTCGGTGATCTCTTCCCTGGCAGAGCTCGGCAGCCAACTGAACCTGTCCTCCGCCACCGCCGAGTCCACAGCCAGGAGAGTTGTGGAGTCTCTGAGCGAGCGGGAGGGATGGCTACTGATATTCGATGACGCCAGGACCTGCGAGGACCTGCTGGATCTGGTACCTGTCACGTCAGGCGGTCAGGTCCTCATGACGTCCAGGAATCCACAATTCGATCGTCTCGCAGAGACTTTGCTCCTAGAGGTGTTTCCACAGGGAGAGGCCGCCCGGTTCCTACGCAACCGCGCCGGCGACAGCGACCAGGACTCCTCTGCGGAACTGGCGACAAGGCTTGGGGGCCTGCCTCTCGCGCTGGAGCAGGCGGGCGCCTACTGCCGTGACTCCGGCATCGGTCTCCGCGACTACCTGCAGCGCTACGACTCCAGTCGCGCGCGCCTGCTCCGGCAGGGCTCAGGCCACAATCGCGTCAGTGTGGAGGCGGCTGTCGAGCTCTCCTTCGACTGGGTCGCGAGACGCAATCTTGCAGCCATGCAACTCCTTCGCGTTCTCGCGTTCATGGCGCCGTCGGAGGTCCCTCGAAACCTGCCGGCGATGAACCCGTCCGTGCTTCCCCGTGCGCTCGCGCGCGCCTGTGCCGATGTCGTGGGCCTCGACGAGACCATCGCGACGCTCCTCCAGGCGTCACTTCTCACCTCCGCCACCGCCGAGCACATCCGTGTTCACCAGTTGATCTCAGACGTGCTCCGCGAGAGGGTCACAGCCGATGGGAACCGCAGGTTGCGATGGTTGCGCGCCCTGCGAACGGTATTTCTACCCGGAAGAGACTCGTCCTCGTCCTGGAGCGTCTCACGCTGGGTGAACGCCACACTGGCTCTCCTGTGGGCGGGCGTGCAGGTAGACGAGCGAGACCCGGACGGTTGGAGCCGCGCCGCCACCCTGCTTCCCCATGCGGACAAGGTCTGGACCCACCTGGCGAACGGAGAGGTGCCATTCGGCGAGAAAGAGAGGATTCTTGCCGCACAACTATTCGGCGAGCTTGGCATTCGACTGTTCCGAAGCGGCGACTACGCGGTGGCCGAAGAACTGTGCCGCCGAGCTCGGCGGATCGGCCAAGAGGCACTCTCGGACACGGACCCACGCCTGCTGCGCCTGACGAACTGTCTTGCGCAGGTCACTCACGGACTGGGAAATCTGAACGAAGCAAAAGACCTTTATGAGCAGATGCTCTCTGTGTACCGCCGCGACTACCGAGAGGATCACCCGGACACGATCCAGACGATGAATGATCTGGCCGGTGTCCTCATGGAGCAGGATGAGCGCCTTCCCGATGCAAAGCGCATATGCGAGCAAGTCGTCCTCGCGCGACTACGCGCACTCGGCGAACGCAATGTCCATACTCTTATGGCAATGAACAATCTCGGCAAGGTGTGCCGTCGTCTTCACGACCTCTCCACCGCCCATACTCTTGCCACAGAGGTAGTAAGGGTCGGAAGCGAGCTGTTAGGAGAGGAACATCCCGACAATCTCGTCTGGATGAACAACCTTGCGGAGGTGTCGCGTGTGCGGGGAGATCTGGAAGAGGCACATGCGCTCCATCAGAAAGTTCTCACGATGCGACGCAAGGTACTGGGTGAGACGCATCCCGCGAGCATCGTCTCCATGAACAACCTCGCCCGGGTCATGCGCCTGCTCGGCGACACGGCTTCTGCCCTCGAACTGTACGAAGAGTCTTTGAGACTGGCTCGTCAGGTCTTGGGGGAAGGTCACCCATCCTCGACCGCCGCCGAGAAAGGGGTGCGGGAGTGCCTCGCAGACCGTCACCGGCTGGACGATGGGAATCACTCCTCATAGGGTCGGACCTGAAGTAGTGCCGCCGTACAGGGGACCTACATACCTGCGCGAGCATCGAATTCAGACGACGCACGTCGCCTTCCATGGAGGCGAGTCCCTCCTCACCGGAACCGAGCGGCTCCGGCGAGCCTCACGTACGCTCCGCCAGCGGTGAGGGGTGTCTGCGACATCGACGGGCGTATTCACACCAACCGCGTGCTTCTGCCGCGTGCCTTCTGCGCATGCGCGGACGAGGACGAGGACGAGAACAGCCAGACCGAGTCACCTGGCCTGCGGCCATCCGACCTCATCGTCATCGAGGCCGACGGCTCCTACGAGCAGGCCGGCCTGCGGGTCGTGACGCCACTGTCTCCGGTCACGTCCAGGGAAGTGGTGTACGAGCTGCCACCGCGTGATCCGTTTCTGCAGGTTATGCGGTGAGGCTGTCCGGGAGCTGTTCCTGGTCCGGTGTGTCGCCGGGGATCACCCGTAGGCGGGCTT